>JAYTOQ010000964.1:0-1788 GCA_043747665.1 Polyangiaceae bacterium
GCGCGCTTCCGCTGAAAGCGCTGGCCGGTCAGATCGTCCCGCTCGGCGACGTCGCGGAGATCTCCTTCGCCACCGGCCCAGCCGAGGTGAACCGCGCGAAGCAGTCTCGCCGCCTCACGGTGGAATTCAACGTGCGCGGTCGGGACATGCTCTCCGTGGTTCGCGACGCGCAGGCGCGAGTCGGTCGTGACCTCACGTTGCCCGCCGGCTATCGCGCGGAGTGGGGCGGACAGTTCCAGCACTACATGGAAGCGAAGGGGCGACTCTCGATCGTGGTCCCGATCGCGCTCGCGCTCATCCTGTTCATGCTGTGGCTCGCGTTCGCGTCGCGGCGGCTCGCGATCCTGATCTTCCTCAACGTGCCATTTGCCGTGATCGGAGGCGTCTTCTCGCTCTGGCTCCGCGGGATCCCGTTCTCCATCTCGGCCGGGATCGGATTCATCGCGCTCTTCGGCGTCGCGGTGCTGAACGGGCTCGTGCTCGTGTCATTCGCGCGCCACCTCGAAGAGCGCGGCGCCGAGCATGTGGCGGCCATTCGCGAGGCGGCCGAGCTGCGGCTCCGGCCGGTGCTCACGACGGCGCTCGTGGCTTCTCTCGGCTTCATTCCGATGGCGCTCTCGACGCACGCCGGCGCGGAGGTGCAACGACCCCTCGCGACGGTCGTCATCGGCGGCCTCATCACGTCGACCTTTCTGACGCTCGTCGTTCTACCGGTCGTCTACGCGTGGCTCGCGAAGCCACCGGACCGAACCGGCGCGGCATCTTCGCTCCGCGCGATTCCCGTTGCTCCGAGGGTCTCCGATGCCGAAACATGATCATGACCATTCGCATGCTAAATCCGCGGCGCCCGCAAAGGGCGGCGGCGGCCACTCTCACGCTCACGCCAGTCCTAATGGCGGTCGTGCCTTCGTCATCGGCATCGTTCTGAACCTCGGCTTCGTCGTGGTCGAGGCGGTGTTCGGCTTCCTCTCGCACTCCATGGCGCTACTGGCGGATGCCGGACACAACCTCAGCGACGTCCTGGGCCTCGCGCTCGCGTGGGCGGCGATGCTGCTCGCACGGAAAAAACCGACGAGCCGACGCACCTACGGGATGCGAGGCACCACCATCCTTGCCTCGCTCGCGAACGCGCTCGTCCTGCTCTTCGTAACGGGCGGCGTAGCATGGGAGTCGGTCCGGCGCTTCGCGACACCGGAGCCGATCGCCGGCAAGACGGTGATCATCGTTGCGCTCGTCGGTGTGGTCGTCAACGGAGCCTCGGCGGCGCTCTTTCTCCGCGACAAGGAGAGTGACCTCAACGTGAAGAGCGCATTCACCCATCTCGCTGCGGACGCCGCCCTGGCGCTCGGCGTCGCGATCTCCGGCGGCGTGATGCTCGCGACGGGGTGGCTCTGGCTCGATCCCGCAGTGAGCATCGTGCTCTCGATCGTCATCCTCGCGGGCACCTGGTCGCTGTTAAAGAGCTCGTTCCACCTCCTCCTGCAGGGCGTCCCCGACAACATCGACATCGACGGCGTTCGTGCCTACCTGTGCTCGCTGCCAGGCGTTTCACACGTCCACGATCTCCACGTATGGGCAATGAGCACCACGGAGATCGCGCTCACTGCGCACGTCGTCGTGCCCTACGACCGCTGCTCGCCGCAGTTCCTGACCAAGGTGGCCACGCACCTCCACGACGAGTTCAAGATCGAGCACACCACGATACAGCTCGAGCCGCCGGAGCAGGACCCGTGCGCTCTGGCGCCCGAGCACAAGGTCTGACGCCCGCGATGCGCACCGTCGTTGGGG
>JAYTOQ010000965.1:0-3634 GCA_043747665.1 Polyangiaceae bacterium
GACGACGCAAAGGCGAGCCTCGCCGCGCGCGAGGCCGAGCTCGAGTCCGCGCGTCTCGAGGCGCACACCGCCGAGGAGAGCCTCGAGCAGGCCAACGCCGCCGCGTTCGCCGCCGACAACGAGGCGCGCTCCGAAGAGGCCGCCATCGAGCGCGGCAAGGATCGCATCGAGGCGCTCCGTCGCCGCGAATCGCAGGCCGAGGTCGAGCTCCGCGAGATCGAGGAGCAGGCGGCGATCCTCCTCCGCGAGCGCGATGCCGTCGCCGCCGAGGTCGCAGTCCTCGAGGACGGCGAGACCGGCGAAGCCAGCGCCGCCGCCACGCAGGAGACGCAGCTCGCGGATCTCGCCGCCGAGCACGAGACCGCGCAGCGCTTCGTCATCGAGCTCCGCGAGGCGATGAGTCGCGCGCAGGCCGAAATCGCCAGCTCCGAGGCGAAGCTCCAGGGCTTTGATCGCCGCAAGCAGGACATGGTCCTCCGCGAGGAGAAGCAGTCGACGGAGCGCGAGGAGCGCGAGGGCAACGTCCTCGAGCTCACCGCGCGCACCGAGCAGCTCGCGCTCGCCATCGACGACCTCCGTAACGGCAAGGTCACCACCGCCGAGGAGCGCACCCAGCTCGAGGAGCGGCTCGGCGATCTCCGCCGCGCCATCACCACGAGCGAGCACTCGCTCGAAGAAGCGAAGGCCGAGGCCTCGAAGAAGCGCTCGCGCCTCCATGCGCTCACCGAGATGCATGCCCGTCGCGAGGGCGTCGGCGCCGGCGCGAAGGCGCTCGTCGAGACCAAGGACAAGAGCCTCGCGGGCCTCCTCGCCGATCGCATCGAGGCGCCCGCCGACCTGACCGCGGCGCTCGCCGGTCTCCTCGGCAGCCACCTCGAAGACGTCGTCGTCGACGACGTGCCGCGCGGCGTCGAGCTTCTCACCGAGCTCGCGGCCGCCCGCAAGGGCCGCGCTACCATCGTTCCCCGCCATCCCGCATACGTGGCGGGCCGCCCTGCCCCGTGGATCCACGATCGCCTCGATGCCGGACGCGCCGCCCTCGAGGGCATCGTCGGACGGCTCGCCGACTCGCTGCGCTTCGCGCCCGAGGACGAGGCGCTGGTTCGCGTCGTCGTCGGTGATGCCATCGTCGTGGAGGACGTCGCCTCCGCCATGCGCGTCCGCGCGCTCGGTTCTGGTCCGCCGGGCTGTCGCGGCGCCGACCTCGCGGACTCGACGCTGGTCACGCGCGACGGCACGGTCTTCCACACCGACGGCCGCGTCTCCGGCGGCACCGGTGAAGAGGCCGCCGCGCACATGCTCGACGTCGCTCGCGAGATGCGCGAGCTCCAGGTCGACGTCACGCGCCTCGATGCGCTCGTCAGCGAGCGGCTTGCGCACCATCAATCACTGCGGTCGCAGATCGGCGAGTGCACCGGCGCTCTCGAGCGCGCGCGCCAGCAGGCGCACCAGAGCGAGCTCGCGCTCGTCCACGCCGAGAAGGACCTCCGCGCCGCCGAGTCCGAGCTCGAAGGCCACAACCGACGGCTCCAGGCGCTGGGCGCGGATCTCGACGAGCTCCGTCGCGCCATCGCCGAGGCCGAGGCCGAGCGCGCAGGCGCTCAGGAGATCCTCGACAGCGCGCGCGCCGCGCTCGAAGCGGTCGCATCGCAGATCACCGAGGCCGAGACGAGCGCCACCGAGTGGCGCGACAAGGTCCAGGCCCAGCAGCAGCTCGTCATGGAGCGCAAGGTGGCGCTCGCCGGCGCGCGCGAGAAGCTCTCCGCCGCGCGCGGCACGCTGCAGCGCCTTGCGCGCAGCGAGTCCGAGCTCGCCGAGCGCGCCAGGCGGCTCGACACCGAGCTGGAGCGCGGCGCCGCCGAGTACGGGGAGACGGCGGCCACGCTCGTCCGCCACAAGGAGCGCCTCATCGACGCGCTCGAGACCGCACGTATCGCGCACGAGCTGCTCGCCGAGACGCGCACCGTCTTCGACGCATTCCGCTCCAATCTGACCGAGCGCGAAGCTGGCCTCAAGGACCTCCGCACGCGCGCCAGCGAGTCGCGCGACGCGCTCGCCGAGCACGAGATGGCGCTCCGCGAGCGTCAACTGTCGATGGCTCACTTGCTCACGGGCGTCCGCGAGAGATTCCGCGGGCTAGACCTGCCGCGCGTCATCGGCGACTACCACCTCCGCCCCGCGCCCGACGGCGAGCTGCGCGACCGCATCCAGGAGCTCATGGGCCTCCTCGACCGCATGGGCAGCGTCAACCTCGACGCCATGCGCGAGCACGAGGACGCCGAGAAGCGCTTCGTCTTCTACACGACGCAGAAAGCCGACCTCGACAAGGCGCTCTCCGACCTCGAACGCGCGATTCAGCAGATGAACCGCGAGAGCAAGAAGCTCTTCGAGGAGACCTTTGCGGCGGTCAACGAGCGCTTCCAGATCATCTTCCCGAAGATGTTCCGCGGTGGTCGCGCCGAACTGCGCCTCACCAACCCCGGCGACATGCTGGAGACCGGCATCGACATCATCGCGCAGCCGCCGGGCAAGAAGCTCTCGAGCATCGAGCTCATGAGCGGCGGCGAGAAGGCGCTCACCGCCGTCTCGCTCATCTTCGCCATCTTCCAGATCAAGCCTTCGCCGTTCTGCATCCTCGACGAGGTCGACGCGCCGCTCGACGAGGCGAACGTCGGCCGGTACTGCGACATGATCCGCGAGATGACGGATCGCTCGCAGTTCATCCTCATCACGCACATCAAGAAGACCATGCAGATGGTCGACATCCTCCACGGCGTCACGATGGGCGAGCCCGGCGTGTCGCGCCTCGTCAGCGTCAAGGTCAGCGAGACCGCGAAGGGCGTGAAGGTCGACAAGGCCGCGACGACCGCGCCGAACGCGGCGGTCGCGTAGCGCGATGGACGCGCGGCAAGGGCGAGTCGCGGTCGTGGTCGCGTTCCTCGCGACGAGCGCTGCGATCGGATGCTCGCGGCCGACAGCGCCGACCGTCGCGCAGACGCAGGACGCCCACGGGGAGGACGCGAGCGCGAGCGCGAGCGCAGACGCGAGCGCAGACGCGGACGCGAGCACCGATGCCAGCGCGAGCACCGATGCCAGCGCGGAGGCTGGGGCGGCGCATGCACGGACGGTCAGGATCGACGAGGGCAGCGAGGGCAAGACCGTCGAGCTCGCGCCCGGGCAGTCACTCGTGCTCATGCTCACGGCGAATCCGACGACCGGCTTCGACTGGGCGGTCATGAAGGCTCCCGCCGCGCTCGGCGCGCCCGACTTGGGCTTCGTGGGAGGCGGCGAGCAGCCCGGCGCGCCTGGCAAACGTCGCATCACATGGACCTTGAAGAGCGCCCTCCCCGCCGGCGATCAAGCGGTCGAGCTCGGCTACGCACGCAGCTTCGAGAAGGGCGTCGCGCCCTTCAAGCTCTTCCGGTTCAAAGTCCGCGCGGAGCGCTGATTTCGCGAGATCCGCGAGATCCGCGAGATCCGCGAGATCCCGGCGCTCGCGCGCGCGCGTAGTAGACTGGCCCACGCGGCAGCGTACGGAGACCTCGACCATCTTGCGACCCTCGAAGCCCTTCGCTCTCGCCGTCCTCACGGGCGCTGTGTGCATCGCCCTCGGATGCGGCGCTTCGTCGCCCGG
>JAYTOQ010000966.1:0-1823 GCA_043747665.1 Polyangiaceae bacterium
GCCACCAACGACGACGGCTACAGCGACGAGCCATCCCAAGGAGCGGTCGGACATGTAGAACCTACAGCATGGCGCGTGCCGGCCGTGCACGAGGGCGGCTCGCACACGCCGAGCCATGGATTGCGAGGCTTCGCGTGGATCGGGGCACACTCTGGCGCGGTCTGACTTCCCCATTGGATCGCCGCCTCACCAGGTTCAGGCGAGCTGTCCGAGCTCGCAGCTCCCCCCGAACGCGCCATCCAAGAGACGCGAACGAGCTCGTCCCTCTCCGCTCGGGCCGGAATGAATCCAAACGATCCATCGCCTTCACGCACCCGTCATGCGGTCGATGCGCTCGAAGAGCTCCGCGCTCTTCCTCGGCGTCATCTGCGTCATCTGCGTTGACCGCTTTCCTGCGCGAGCAGAAGCTCGAGGGAATCGACACCGTGGGGAGCTCCATGGGGGCGCGCCTGGTGCTCGAGCTCGCGCGCCGTGGCGATGTGCTCGGCTCCGTCGTCGCGCTCGACCCGGGGGGATTCTGGCGCGGCTGGGAGCGTCACGCGTTCTTCGGATCGCTCTGGGCATCGATCCGGGCGGTGCGCGCTCTGCAGCCGTTGATGCCCGCCATCGCGGCGAGCAGGATCGGTCGAACACTGCTGCTCGCGCAGTTTTCCGCACGGCCCTGGCGCCTGGCGCCGCGCGTGGTGCTCGATGAGAGGCGGACGTATGCAGCCTCACCCGTCTTCGACGAGCTGCTCCACGACCTCGCGTACGGTCAGCCGCAGGAGAGCGCGCCGCGCGGCTCGATCCGCTCGCCGCTGTTCATCGGTTGGGGCCGGCGCGACCGCGTCTGCTTGCCGCGACAAGCAGCGCGTGCGCTCGCGATGTTCCCGGACGCAAAGCTCCAGTGGTTCGAGCACTGCGGACACTTCCCACAGTGGGATGCTCCCGAGGCGACTACACGTCTGATTTTGCGGCAGAAGGTCGTTTCCGAAGAGGCGGCCTGCGAGCGCGAGACAGTCCAACACGCGCACGCCAGATAGCGCGAACATCGGTGGCGAGCCTCATCGGCCGTCGCGTCTGCGACGACTACTCACGCGCAGGTCACTGTGAGCATGTGGGAATGCGCGAGCGCGAGGCTGGAGGTCACGCTGATGCCATGCCCGCCCTTCAACTGCACGAACTGCGCTGCAGTGATCGCCACCTGGTGCGCATGCGATGCGCTGCCCTGGATCGAATAAGTCTTCGTCGCGGCTGTGGCGACGTCGGCCTTCGGTACGGCGAGCGAGTGGCCGTGATTGCCGCTGAGCGCGGTTGCGGAGGCGCCTTGGCTGCAGGTCGTTGCCGGAGTGGTCGCGATGCAGGTCACCGTGACGGTGTGCGTGTGCCCGGCGGCGTTGGTGGACGTTACCGTGATCGCGTGAGCCCCGCCGAGCTGCGCGAACTGCGCTGCGGTGATCGTGAGGAGGTGGTCGTGGCTCGACGTGCCCTTGATCGAATAAGTCTTCGTCACCTGTGCGGCGACGTCCGCTGCGGACACCGTGAGCGAGTGCCCGTGGTTCGCGCTGATGACCGGCGGGCGGCAGGTGACGAGGCCGTCCTCGGTGGCGTCGACGGTCTCATCGGCTCCTTCGCCGCTGTTGCTCGGATCCACGGCGCAGGCCATGAGGCTCCGAGAGACGAGGAGGGTGCCTCCGAAGAGGATGGTGTTGCGGAGGAGCTCGCGGCGTGTGGACTTCATGGGCGCACCAATGCCCTGCTCTGCTACCTCGCGCCACGCCCCTTTCCGGAGCGCAGCGTATCCAGGTCGGCAAGACCTCGCGGCCCGAGGGCGAGACACGCTA
>JAYTOQ010000967.1:0-3341 GCA_043747665.1 Polyangiaceae bacterium
TCGCCGTTCGCGGCGACGAGCCGGATCGCGTAGCCGCCGCCGTCCGTCTCGAAGACCTCGTAGCTCGACGCGGATGCGCCGTTCGCGAGCACCGACGCGATGCCGCCACGGGCGCTCGCCGCGGCCGTGTAGCCCTGCGAGCCGAGCATGATCTCGCCGTTACCCGCGCGGAGATGGAAAAATTCGACTTTCCGTCCTCGCCCATGAAGAGCTCGAAGCTCTCGCGGCGGGGCGCAGCGTGCGAAGCATTGCGCGACAGGCGGACGAGCGCGCGAACGGTGCGTGCAGCGCGCTCGGCGTTCGACTTCGAAGCGTAGAGCTCGCTCGTGCCGATGATCTCGTTGTTGGCGTTGTGTGCAAAAGTGGCTTTTAGTCCTCGATCTACTTCCATGTGCGCGGCACCGCGGAAACGCGATGAGATCCTGAGTTTTGGGGTAGATCGGCGGGCATGCGTCGCCTCCCTGTGGTCGCCGGCCTCCTCTTCACGTTCGCGGCGTGTGGAGGTGGCTCGCCGCCGCCGCACGTAGCGACCGGCAAGAAGGAGAGCGTCTTCGCTTCGCTCGGTACCTCGCCCACGGCGCCGACGCCGGCGCCTGCGGCCGCGCCGCCACGCGCCGATGCGACGCTGCTCCCACGGAGCGTCCTCTTCTCGAACCCCGATCGCGCGCGACCGACGCTGAGCCCCGACGGCAAGCGTCTCGCTTATCTGTCGAGCGTCGACGGCGTGATGAACGTGTGGATTGCGCCGGTCGACGACCTCACGAAGGCGAAGCCGGTCACGCAGGACAAGAAGCGTGGAATCTACATCTACCGGTGGGCATACACGAACGACCACGTCCTCTACATGCAGGACAAGGACGGCGACGAGAACTGGCACCTGCACGGCGTCGATCTGAAGAGCGGCACCGACAAGGACCTCACGCCGCTCGACGGCGCGCAGGCCCGGCTCGAGGAGATGAGCGCTCGGTTCCCGCGCGAGGTGCTCGTCGGCCTCAACGATCGCGACAAGCGGTACCACGACGTCCATCGCCTCGACATCGTGACCGGGAAGCGAAAGCTCGTGCAGCAGAACGACGGGTTCTTCTCGTTCCAGTTCGATCACGACTTCAAGCTGCGCCTCGGCATGAAGCCGGAGAAGGACGGCAGCACCACGGTGATGGAGCCGGACGGCAAGGGCGGCTTCCGCGAGCTCTCGAAGATCCCCGCGGGCGACGCGCTGAACACGCGCGTTCTCGGCTTCGACAAGAGCGGGAACAAGGCCTACCTCGCCGACAGCCGCGACCGCGACACCGCCGCGCTGGTCGAGCTCGATCTCGTGACCAAGAAGACCAAGGTGCTCCTCGACGACGGGCAGGCCGACGTCAACGACATCGTGCAGCACCCCACCGAGCACAGGGTGCAGGCCGCTCTCGCCACCTACGATCGCCTACGCTGGCACGCCATCGACGCGTCGCTTCGTGCCGATCTCGACGTCATCCAGACCGCCGCGCCCGGGAACGTCGAGATCCGAAGCCGCTCGCTCGACGACAAGCAGTGGATCGTCTCGACGGATCAGAGCGACGCGCCGGTGAAGTTCTGGAGCTACGACCACGCGAAGAAGAAGCTCACGTTCCTCTTCTCGAACACGAAGGCGCTCGAGGACGTTAAGCTCGCGAAGATGCATCCCGTGATCTTGAAGTCACGCGATGGGCTCGACCTCGTCAGCTATCTCACGCTGCCGCGCGACGTCGATGCCGACGGCGACGGGAAGCCGGACGCCGGCAAGGGGCCGCTGCCGATGGTGCTCCTGGTTCACGGCGGACCATGGGGGCGGGACGACTTCTCGCTCAACGCACGGCACCAGTGGCTCGCATCGCGCGGCTACGCCGTGCTCAGCGTGAACTATCGAGGCTCCACCGGCTTCGGAAAGAAGTTCGTCAACGCCGCCGACAAGCAGTGGGCCGCGAAGATGCACGACGACCTCATCGACGCCGTCAACTGGGCGGTCTCCGAGAAGATCGCGCAGAAGGACAAGGTCGCGATCTACGGCGGGAGCTATGGCGGTTACGCGACGCTGGTCGGCCTCACGTTCACGCCGGACGTGTTCGCATGCGGCGTTGACATCGTCGGTCCGTCGAACCTCGTCACGCTGCTGCAGGCGATCCCGCCGTACTGGGAGTCCGAGGTCGAGAAGCTCACGAACCGCGTCGGCGACCACCGCACCGAGGAGGGGAGGAAGTACCTGCTCTCGGTCTCGCCGATCACCCGGGTCGATCAGATCAAGAAGCCGCTGCTCATCGGTCAGGGCGCGAACGACCCGCGCGTGAAGCAGGTCGAGAGCGACTCGATCGTGAAGGCCATGCAGGCGAAGAACATCCCGGTCACGTACGTGCTGTACCCGGACGAGGGGCATGGCTTCGCGCGGCCAGAGAACCGCAAGTCGTTCAACGCCGTGAGCGAGATCTTCCTGGCGCAGTGCCTGGGCGGGCCCTACGAGCCGCTCGGCAAGGATCTCCAGGGCTCCTCTCTCACCGTCCCCGCCGGCAAGGAAAACATCACCACCCTCTCCGGGTCCCTCGGGAAGTAGGCGACGGGAAGCCGTCACGTCACTTCCTGCGGAGGTCGCCCTTCGAGAGGTGCGTGATGGCGTCTTCGATTCCGTCGAGGGTGAGCTGGAACATCGGGAAAACCTTGCTGATCTGCTCCGCCGTGCCGCCTCGCCAGTAGTTCGGGGGATCGGGGTTCAGCCACGCGAAGCGCCGGAAATGATCCGCGAGGCGCGTCAGCCACTTCATGCCGGTCTGCGCCGGGCCATGGTGGCCCGTCGCGTAGTACTCGTAGTCGCCAGCGCCCAGGAGCTCCGCGGGGTGCATCGCCGCGTCGCCGACCATCACGAGCTTCCACTCCGGGCCCAGCTCGTGGAGGAGATCATCGAGTGACTGCGGCTCGCTGAAGCTCTCCGTCTCGTAGACACGGCCGTAGACGCAGTTGTGGAAGTAGTACGTCTTGAGCTGCCGGATGTTCGACGCGCGCTTCGACGCCGAGAAGAGCCGCGAGACGATCTGCGCGTGCGGGTCCATGGACCCGCCGACGTCCATCAGGAGGAGAACGCGCACGTTCGACTTCCGCGGCGCACGGAGCACGATCTCGAGCTCACCAGCGTTCTTCGCGGTCGCGTCGATGGTGCCGTCGATGTCGAGCTCGTCCTCGAGGCCCTCGCGCTGAAACGCGCGCAGCTTGCGGAGCGCGACCTCGATCTGTCGAATGTCGAGCACGAGATCCGAGCGATAAGGCCTGTATTTGCGGGCATCCGCGATGCCCATGGCGCTCCGGCCGCCGGCCATCTCGCCGACACGAAGCCC
>JAYTOQ010000968.1:0-3075 GCA_043747665.1 Polyangiaceae bacterium
CTGGCGCTCGGTCGCCGGCTCGATGCTCGGGATCGAGAGATGAGAGATGGTGTGCGGCCCGCTCGGCGGGCGGCGCGGCGGCGACGCGGAGCGCGCCGACGGCGGCACCGCCCCCGCGTCAGGCGGCATCATCGACGCCCGCACCGGGATGGTCAGCGTGTCTTCTGCTCCTTTCCCTCCGGGTCGCGCCGGCGCGCGGCTGATCAGCGCTGCCTCGGGATCGAAGAGCACGCTCGCCTCGAGCTCGTCCTCGTCGACGTCCTCGGGCTCCGGATCGGGGAGCGTCTTCATCATGGGACGCGCAGGGAGCGAGGACATCGGTCCGCGGCTCGCGGGAATGTCGGCCTCGTCGCTCTCGGTGATCGCCGTGAGCTCGGGGATGTGTGACGGATCGAGCGGCATCAGGCGGAGCGCGAACGACCCCGTTGCGGTCTCGCCGGCGAGCTCCGCGGACAGCACCACCACGGCTCTCCCGCGCACGCGGACCTGGAGGACGTGGAAGCCAGCGTCGAGGTGCGTCTCCGGGAGATCGACCGGCGCTACGCCATGGACCAACGCCGCGCGGATCAGACGCACGAGCGCCCCGCGGTCAGCGACGTCCGCGACCCAAACTCCTCGTGCTTGGTCCAACCCCGCCCCAGTCTATCGAACCCGAATGAGAATGTGGTGAACGGTACACGAAGGCCCCGCGGAATCGCTCCCGCGAGGCCTTTTACGTCAGCGCTGTTCGAAGCGTCTGGCCGCTCAGAACGTACCGAACGCGCCGAGGCCACCCGCGCCGGCAGCGGCGGTCGGGGTGACCTGCATCTTCACGTTGCCCGCGGAGATGCGCGCCGCCGGGACCTTCTCCGGGACGAAGAAGCTCGTGATGAGGAGCGCTGCGCCTGCACCCTGGAGCACGCCGCTACCGGCGATGAGCACGGTGTCGCGCGTATCACCTGCGCGGCCGCTTGCAGTGGTGCGATCGGCCAGGTTCAGCCACGGGCCGACGACGGGGATGTAGAGGTTCTTGTCCTGCTCGGGTCCGTTCGCACCGGCGAGCGCCGCCGTCGTGACGTACGTGCCGACAAGCAGCGCCGAGCCGGTGATGAGCAGCGCCTTGTTGGGGCGGCGCTTGTTGTAGACCACCGTGGACTCACCGCTCGACGGCGCCGCGAGCGGGGTCGGGGTGGGCGCCGCCGCTGTCGAATCGTCGGCCGAAGTAGTGGTGGTGGTGGACGTCGGCGTCGTTGCCGACGGCGTGGTGGCAGCGCCGCTCGTCGATCCCTGCGCCGTGATCGCAGCTTTGGAGCTCGGCGTCGTCATCGACTGACTCGTGACGCCCGAGCTACCGCTCGCGCCGTTCGCACCCGTGGTCGCCGGGGGGGTCGTGGTGTTGTCGGCGAAGGACACGCCGGCGAGGGAGGTGCACGCGAGCATTGTTGCGCTCGCGATCAAGAGCTTGTGGGATCGCATCGAACGTTCTCCTTGAAGGTGGTGCGGTAATCTCTGCACCCGTGGGAGGTGTAAGCAGCGGCTGTGCCGATGGTGGCCAAGTCGAGCGTGCTGAGTGAGCTCGGCACGAGCTTCGCTTGCTCGAGCTCGTGGCGCGCGAATCGGTCGATCCTCCCGAGTCTGTCGATGCGGATCGCGTGCGGGTGATGTCCACTTCCCCCACCCTTCCCAACGCTGCTTCGTACGTTCCGAGCACCCGACGACGGGCCCTCGTTGGCGTCCTCGTCACATCGTTCGCCGCGGCAGCGTGGGTGGCACATCCGCTGTGGGTGGCGATATTGCTCGGCGTCGTGATGGCGGTCTCCGCGCATCACCCGTACGAAGCTCTGCTACGCCGGTGGGGAGACAAGCGCCGGACCTGGGCCGCTGCGGTCGTGACGATGGCGAGCGGTGTCATGCTCGCGGTCGTCGGGTCGTTGGTGTTGCTCACGCTGACCAACGAGCTCATGAAGCTCGTGGCGCACCTGGATGCTCATGGAAGCTCGGGCTCGCTCGCCGGCCTGATCGGCGATCGCGGGGCGCATGCGCTGGGCGAGCTCGGCATCGACACCGAGCGCCTCTATACGTGGCTCCGCAGCGAGCTCGAGGCCGCAGCGAGCTACATGGCGACGCTTGCCGCGCTCGTCGTGCGCACCGCGAGCTATGCGATCCTCGCGCTCGTGGTCGCGCTCATGACCATGTACTACGTGCTGCTCGAGGGCGCCGGGCTGGCGCGGAGGATCGAGCGCATCGCCCCCCTCGAGCCGCGTCACACCCGCGCGCTCATCGTGGAGGCGCGCGAGGTCGGTCGCGATGCCTTCCTCGGAACGCTGGCCACCTCGGCCATCCAGGGCGTGCTCGCGGGGATCGGCTACGCGGTCCTCGGTGTCCCGCAGCCCGTGACGTGGGCAGTGGCGACGGCGCTCGCCTCGTTCCTGCCCGTGATCGGCACGCTGATCGTGTGGGTACCGCTGTCTGGCTACCTGCTGATGGATGGCCATCCGGTGCGCGCGGTCCTTCTCGCCGCGTACGGTGTGCTCATCGTCACGTCGCTCGCGGACTACGTCATCCGTCCACGGATAGTCGGCGCGCGTGGTCACGGACATCCGCTCCTCACGCTGATCGCGCTGCTCGGAGGGATTGAGGTCTTCGGCCTCGCGGGCCTCATCATCGCGCCGATCGTGATGAGCGTCTTCGTCGCGGCGTTCCGGCTGTACGAGCGCGAGGTGCGAGCAGGGGCCCACCCCGCGAAGGCCACCGCCACTCAGCCCGGCGTGAGCTGACCGCCGGCGCGCCTGGCCTTCGGTGTCACCGTGTGGACTATTGTCCCGCGGCGACCCCCGTGAATTGCGAGCGATTCGCCCTTGGCCGCGTGAACCTGCCGCGGTCGGCGATAAAAGCCCGGCACCTCGAGCGTGGGCCCGACCTGTGCTTGATGTGGGGAGTGACCACGAGTCTTGCACCCCGAACCTCGAGCGCTGGTGGCGCCGGCGGCGCTGGTGGCGCTGGTGGCGCCGGTGGCGCTGGCGGGCGCTCGTCGGTGCCGGTCGACGTCTACCAGGTGGTGCGCGACGGCAACACGGTCCGTCTCGCGGGCGATCT
>JAYTOQ010000969.1:0-1759 GCA_043747665.1 Polyangiaceae bacterium
TACTGTGCGTCGGCCTTGCTCCACAAGATCGCCGATCACGCCTTCACCTACGCGCCCAACGTCGGGTTTCTCTACCGCAGCGGGTTCGGGAGAGAAGGATGTCGCGGCGGTAGCCGGGTTGGCTGTGCAAACGACCGACCCTGCGAGTCGACGAGGTACCTCTTATACGAAATTGCGCTCGCACTGGAACCGCCGACCGTGGTTAGTTTCATCACTTCGGACCAGGACAGGGCTCGGAGTTTTCGGGGGCCGAGTTGTCAGGCACCGGCGCGAGCCGCCTCTTCGCGATGATCATGAACTACAAGGGGGGCGTCGGATTCGGAGAGGTCGACAAGGCGACCGGAACGTCGGTCACGGAGCTCACGGTGCCGGATCTCGCGCCGTTCGGGCTATCTCCCGTGGGCTTCGCGTTCGCCCACCGGGGCGGACACTTCTGGTTTTTTACGTCGCTCAATTTCGAGGCCACCAAGGTCTATGACTTCGATCCCGTCGCCAGCACCACCACGCTCGTGAAGAGCGATGGCCCGAGGGGCGTGGTGGGTGCCGGTGTCTCGACCTGCGCGCCGCTCGCCACCCCAAAGTAGCTCACGGTGATTCTCCGGATCCCGGCGGGAGTTCACTTCGTGAGCTTGTAAAGCGCGTCGTAAACGCTGTCGAGGCCCTCGACGTGCGTGAGCCCGTCCTCGGAGCAGTGATAGAATGTGTCGTAGTAGGTCTTGCTCAGCGTCGGCACCGTCGCGGAGACGACGTCGAGCGTCTCCGCCGGCTTGTCGGCACCGCAGGGCGCGAGCACACCGACGACGCGCAGCGCGTGAAGCGTCGATTGGAGAGCCGCCGCCTCGGACGGAGCGAGGATGCGGCTCCCGGCTCGCCGGCCGATGACGGGTACGCCCCGAGAACATCGGTGAAGCCCGTGCTGTCGGGCGAGATCAACGCGAGGTCCTCCCGATGATCATGATCGTCGTCGACGAGCTCGCCCACCTCATGATGCAGCAGGGCAAGGAGGTCGAGATCTTGCTGACGCGCGGTCCCGGCGGCGTGCAATCGGTACGGTGGCGCACCGCTACGGTGCGATGATCGTGAGCGCGGGAAAGTACGTTCGGTAACGACGCGCATCGCGCGTGAGCAGATCCATGCGACCGATGACGGCGTGCGCGCCCACGTAGAAGTCAGGCATCGGCGAGCGCTTGGCCCCACCCCGCCTCTTGTACGCAAGGAAGGCTTGCCCCGTGAGAAAGCCCGCCTCGTAAGGCAGCGGCTCGCGCACGAAGTCGACGAGTGCGGAGTAAGCGTCCTCGATGCGATCGAACTTCATGCTCACTTCGGCGAAGATGATCGGGTTGATCGCCAGCGTCGAATGCTCGGCGGCGGTCCGCAACGCGGTCTCGGACCAAGAGAACCACTTGGGATCCTGCGTAATGATGTCGAGGAGGACGTTCGTGTCGACGAGTGTCTTCACGGCTTGCCGCGCATCAGCGCCATGATCTCATCAGTCGTGAGCTTGTTCGAGGGGCGGACAGCGCGAAGGTGAGCGATCACGCCGTCGCCGCGCGAGAGATTGCCGCCGCGGCGGGCTTTGCGGAGCCGCGCCTCTCCATCGACAACATCGAAGGTGACCTCGGTGTTCGGGAGGAGGCCGAGCTGCTCGCGGATCTCTTGAGGGATGGTGACCTGGCCCTTGGTCGTGATCCGCATGGGCCGAGTACTACCATATCCGGTAATACTTGGCTACCCGCTGGCGGTGCGCCGAGGATGACGC
>JAYTOQ010000970.1:0-3453 GCA_043747665.1 Polyangiaceae bacterium
GGCGCCGGCCTCAAGCGCACGCGCGACTACTCCTGGACGCTCGGCCTCGCGACCGGCTGGACCGACACCACGAGCAGCTGCCCCGGTGACTCGGGCGGACCGCTGCTCGACGGCGACCGCAACGCGGTGGTGGGCACGGCGAGCGGCTACAGCGGCAACGACGATTTCTGGGGTGATGTGCCCGCGAACAGCGCTGCGGTCACGGCGATCGCAGCGAAGTGGTGGCCGCGCCGGTGACGGGTCGGTAGGCGCTGCACCACAGGCGAACTACGATGCTCTCATGAGGCTTTACGAGCGATTCCTCCGCAAGCCGCCGAAGCAGTCTCGTTCACGCAGCGTGGTCGAGGCCGTGCTGGATGCAGCCGCCGAGCTGCTCCCCGGCAACGACGCCGACGACTCGGTCACGCTGAACGACATCGCGACGCGCGCCGGCGTCGGAGTCGGTTCGCTGTACGACTACTTCGCGGATCGCGGGAGCGTGCTCTCCGGCCTCGTCGCGAAGGTCACCGAGGACAACCTGCGGCGTTTCGAGAAGCAGCTCGAGGAGTCGCGTGGCAAGCCGCTCGACACGGCGATCCGCGAGATCGTCGATCTCATGTTCGACACGTACGTCGGTGACGTGCGCATTCCGCGTGCGGTGCTGCGGGTGGCTCATCGCGCGGGGCTCATGCCGACCATCGCGGACAGCCAGATCCGATTCTCGAGCGTGCTCGCGCGCGCGCTCGCCGTTCGCGAGGACGTCCGGCACGACGACGCGGAGCTCGCCGCGTATGTCGTCACGAACATGGCGATGGGGATCGTGCACACGTCGATCTGGGCGGAAAAAAAGCCGTTCAGCGATGCGCAGCTGCGAGACCACGTGACGACGGCGTGCCGTCTGTACCTCGCGCAGGAGGGCGCGTCGTGAGGCTCGCGCTCGAGCGGGTCGACGCGCAAGGGCTGGTCATCGAGCTGCCCGGCACGAAGGAGGAGCGCATCGCGGTCCGCTCGGCGACGCGGCTGCGTGGCGTGCTCGTGACCGGCGCGGGCGCGGGCGCGGGCGCGGGCGCGGGTGTGGCTGCCTCCGCGGGTGCCGGTGCGGGTGGTGAGCGGCTCGAGCTGTCGGAGACGACGGCCGAGACTCTGGTGCTCGAGGCGCTACGGGTCGTCCTCGACGACCTCGTTCTCTCGAATGCCGGCGGCGCCACGTTCCAAGGCCTGAGCGTGTCGCTCGTGCAGGAGCGCGCGTCGATCGCGCTGGAGGTCGCGTCGCGTTCGCTCGTGTGCGCGGATCTCGGGATCGCGGTCGCGGTAAACGACGTGGTGCTCGCCTTCGGGCTGACGCTCGCCGACGCGCGACTCTCCGTGCGAGATGCCGAAGGCAGCCTGAGCGCCGCGGGGGTCGAGCTGCGGGATTTTTCGCTGCGCGTCGGTAATCTCCAGCTCGCATCACCCGCGGTGAGCGGTCGTGACGTGACGATCCGGTGGGGCGTGAAGGGCTTCGCGCTCGACGCGGCGTCGCTCGACGCCGCGACGCTCGAGGTGAGCAGCGGCGACGCGCGGATCGCGCTCGGTGGCGTACACATCGATGCGTTGGCGCTCGATGGACCGTCGATCGCGATGGGCCGCGTCGCGGTGGAGCGCGGGCGGGTGGCCGTGACGATCGCGCCGCCGCCGTCGACGAGCAGAGAGTCGACGGCGCCGACAGCGACGGGGGCGACGGGGCAGGCCAGCGGCGGCGACGCTGCTGCGCGCCGGTTCTTCGACTGGCGCGCGCTCGATGGGCTGTCCGGCGAGATCGACGTCGACATGGAGGTGGACCTCACGGTGCCGCTCATCGGCCATCGCAAGGCCACGCATCGGTTCCGCGTGCCGATCGCCGGGGGCTCGCTCGATTATCGCGCGCTGGAGAGCAACCTCGCGGCGCTGGAGAATGCGCTCATCGATTTCGCGGTGAAGGACGGCGTGCTCCGTCTCGAGCGAGTGAATCCGCTGTTTCCTGCGCGCGGGCACGGCAAGCCAATCGTGATCTGGGACCTCGATGCCGCCGACCTGGCGCTTGCCGAGCATGAGCGCGTGCGCCTCGCGGTGCTGCCGAACGCGCGCATGGCCGACGCCGCTGGCGGTGGTGATGGCCACGAGCCGGAGGAGCCGTCGAAGAAGAGCAGCATCGCGCTGCGAAGGCTGGCGCTCCATCGCATCGACGTGAAGCTGGCGCTGACGCCGGTCGACGGCGCGCTGACGGGGCAATTCCGTCCGCGCAGGATCGGGTCGCTCGTCCTGCAAGGGAGCGTGGACCACGCGCCAGACGACGCTGGCGGCGACGCTGGCGGCGCGGGCGGCGCGCAACGACCAGGCTCGCTGCTGGGCGAAGTGTCAGCGCTGGCCGCGTCGCTTGTCGCGTTGCCGCTCGGCGAGAACGTGCTCGATGCGACGAGCCTCGAGCTCGCGAGCGTCTCACCGATCGCGGTGACGTTCCTGGACGTCCACCCGACGAGCGTGAAGCTGGATCTGGTGGGAGTAGCGGCCGACGGGATCAGGCTCTCGCCGCGCAAGCGGCGCTAGCCTGAGCAAGGGTTTGCGGACGTGGCATGTCGAATCTGCGCACTGTCGCTAGAATTCAAGATGTGAAACGGAGCTCCGATATCGCCATTCGAGGCGTCGGCCTCGTCAAGGCGGAGTCGGGGGGCCGAGCGAGTCGATGCGTACGCGCGCGACGTTGGTGCGCGGCGGCGCGGTCGGAGTCGGCTTTTCTGCGAGGAGGATGAAGACCTCGTCGCAGGTGACGGCGAGCGCTCGGCGCCAACCCCAGTCGACGTTGGGACCGTCTGGGAGGCGCCAGGCGTAGCCGTCAGAGAGGCGAATGAGCTGTGTTCCCGACGCGAACCCGCCGTCGCTCTTCATCTCTGCGGATCGCGTGGCATATCCGCAGCCAACGACGAACGGGCTTGTTCCGAAGCCATATCCGCTGAGGTCCGAGCGTAGGGCCCGCTTCTGGATTTGCGCGGGCTCGGTGGTGAAGGGCGAGACGAAGGCGGTGACGTTGGGGTAGACGCCGTTCGGCTGCGGGCGATCCGTTCCCTCCACCCAGACGAGCTGCTGACCGTCGGTGCCGAGATCGGCGATGCCCCTGGTGGTGTCGTCGCCGAAAGAGAGGAGATCCTTCACGCCGCCGACGTCTGTGAAGACCTTCTGCTTGTTGATGGCGTCGTCGTCGGACGCCCAGAAGAGCGTCGAGCCGAAGAAGAACTGATAGTTCTGCGCGAGGCCGTTGTCCCGGCTCGAAGACCAGACGTCCTTGATGGGCGAGCCGTCGTTCCAGGAGAAGAGGCTCATCAACCCGCCCGAGACCTCGAGTAATCCAGGCGCACCAGCGATGAAGCCGCGCGTGAACGCGTCGTGGTAGTGGCGCAGGACCTTCGGGCGGAAGTCGTCGAGGTGGCCACCGATGGCGCCCCCGCCATACTCGCTGAG
>JAYTOQ010000971.1:0-1575 GCA_043747665.1 Polyangiaceae bacterium
CCAAGTGTGCCCTGTCTGCGGGGAGATGCGAGAGCCTGATCGCGTGCGGAAAGCGAATGTTAGTGCGCGCGGTTCGCCGTTCGCCGATCGCCGTTCGTCACGCTGGCCGTTCGTCACGCTGGCCGTTCGTACGGTGAGAGCAGGCCACCGCCGCGTGTGCTCCAGCCATCACGGAGGAGCCACGTGCGCGGCGCTCGTGGTGGGAATGGCTCGGGATCGGGGATGGTCGGCGTGTTCCAGCCTGCGAAGGACTTCGCGGTGGTGAGCGGGTCGATGAACGGGCCAAGCAGATCGAAGCCGTGCTTGCGGGCGTTCTGGAGCACGTAGACGAGGGCGCGGCGGACCTCGCTCGGCGTCGTGAGCTCGCGGGAGTGATAGCGATCGCTCCAGACCTTGCCGGTGACGCGCTCGAGGAGCTTGTTGAGGCGCTTCGCAAACGCGATCACGAGGCCGCTGACCCCTGCGCGCACCGAGCGGGGGTCAGCGGCTTCCACGATGAGGTGAAGATGATTCGACTGTATAGAGTAGTGCACGACCTGGAAGTGCTCGCGGTACCGCCGCTGGAGACGCTGCTCCTCGAGGATGCCGCGCAGCATCGATTGGACGCGCTGGTTGCGAAAATTCGGAAGCCCGCTGCGCGCGCGCAGCGTGACGTGCGTGGGGTGCCTCATCTTGTGCGTCGGCCGAGGGTGATGCGCAACGAACGTGCGGTCCTTCGCCGCCTTCTTTGGGCGACCTGCGCCCTCGCGCCTTCCTCCCCAGGTCCGAGGCACGGGCCGCGCGGGAGCGTCGATGATCGACGCCATCTCGAGCTGTCGCGCGCAATTTTTCATATTTGAATTCAAGCGACAATAACGCATCTCGAACCGCCCGCAAGGACCAAGCCGCCATTTCTATGCATTACGAACCGGATACGTCTCTCACGGGGCTCGACCGTTTCCGGATCCTCCCTCGCGGAGCGGAGCGGGGCCGCGCGGAATGCGCTTGGCGTCTCCGGCGTATCGATGGGTCGATGCCGTGCTCGCACTCCTCGTCGCTCGGGCGGCGCGCGTTCGTCGCCGGTGGCGGCGGGCTGCTCATCGGATGCACCCGCGAGGCCTCGCCGCCCCGACGGGCCGTCCCGACCGCCTCGACGTCGCTAGAAGCCTCCGACGCGGGTGCACGCGCGGGCGACGACGCGGCTGCGCACGCGCTCTTCGACGCGTATCCCGCGCTTGCCAAGACGCTTCCGCGCGTTCCGCTTGGTCGCTTTCCGTCAGCGATCGAACGCGCGGCGTCCCTCGCGCCCGGCAGCACGCTCTACATCAAGCGCGACGACGATTTCGCGCGCGCGGGAGCGGAGCGGGAGCGGGAGCGGGAGCGGGAGCGGGAGCGGGAGCGGGAGCAAGCGCGGACGTCGACCATCTCTCTCGCCTTTTCGGCGGCGAGAAGGTCCGGAAGCTCGAGCTCTACTTCGGAGAGGCGCGCGCGCTCGAGAAGCGGCGCATCCTCTCGTTCGGCGGCGTCGGTTCGAATCAGGCGCTCGCCGTCGCCGTGCTCGGCAGGGCGCTCGGATTCTCCGTGCGCCTTCATCCC
>JAYTOQ010000972.1:0-4056 GCA_043747665.1 Polyangiaceae bacterium
TTTGTTGTGGCATGCTCGCGGGCCATGGCGAAGGTCTACGCGGTGATCATGGCAGGCGGTGCCGGCACCAGGTTCTGGCCGGCGTCACGATCGCTGCGCCCGAAGCAGCTCCTGCCGCTCGCAGGCGGCGCAAGCGGCAGCGAGGAGACGCTGCTCGCTGCCACGGTCCGCAGGCTCTCGCCGCTCGTCACCGCGGACCGCATCTTCGTCGTGACCGGCGAGCACCTCGCGGACGCGACCGCCAAGGCGGTCCCCGGCGTTCCGCGCGCGCAGATCCTGTGCGAGCCAGCGCCGCGCAACACCGCGCCGTGCATCGCGTGGGCAACGGCGACCATCGCGCGTCTCGATCCCGAAGCGCTGGTCGCGGTGCTCCCGAGCGATCACTTCATCGGCAACGAGGACGAGTTCCGCAGCGTGCTCGATCGTGCGCTACAGACCGCCGCCACGGGCCACGTCACCACGGTCGGCATCCTGCCGACGCGGCCCGAGACCGGCTACGGCTACATCGAGGTCGGCGACGGGATCGACGGCGTGAGCACCGGCGCCAGGAGCGTGGTGCGCTTCGTGGAGAAGCCCGATCGCGCGCGCGCCGAGACGTTCCTCGCCGGCGGGCGCCACGTCTGGAACGCGGGGATGTTCTTCTTCCGCGCCAGCGACATGGCGCAGCTCGTCGAGCGTCATCTCCCGGAGATCGCCGCGGGGGTCGGCAAGATCGACGAGGCCGCGCGCGCCGGAAAGGAGACCGAGGTGCTGAGGTCGATCTTTCCGACGCTCCCCAGCATCTCGATCGACAACGGCGTGATGGAGAAGGCGGCGGGGCTCGCGGTCGTCACGGGGGACTTCGGCTGGAACGATGTCGGAAGCTGGCAGTCGGCCTGGGAGCTCGGCGCGCCGGACGCCGCGGGCAATGCGCTGTCAGCAGGAGCGGTCGCCATCGACGCGAAGAACAACCTCGTTCGCACGCTCGGGACCGGCAAGAAGGTGGTCGCCCTCGTCGGCGTGAACGACCTCGTGGTCGTCGAGACGGAGGACGCGCTCCTCGTCATTCCGCGCGAGCGCGCGCAGGACGTCCGCCTGATCGTCGAGGCGCTGAAGGCTTCCGGGCGCACCGATCTCCTCTGACCAGGCTCTTTTTCAGAGCTCTCCGCGGATCGCCGCGAGCGCGCTGTCGAGGGCGGGCCACGTATCGACGAGGCGCGCGGAGGGCGCGCTGGGAGCGATGGCGCGCGCACCCCCGCCGCCAAGCCATAGTTCGACGCGCCTCGGCATGAGCGCGAGCAGCGACTTCACGGCAAGCATCGTCGCGCGTGCCGGGGCGATCGGCGATATCGATAAACCGACGGCGTCGACGCCGAGCGCGCGCGCGGCTTCGGCGATTTCCTGCGGCGGTGTATCGGCGCCGAGCACCCGCGGCGCAGCGAGGCTCGCCGCGAGATAGACGGCGACCATGTCCACGCCGAGGAGATGCGGCTCGCCGGGCAGCGTCGTGAGAAGCACGACCGGCGAACGGTCACCGTCGTCGAGCGCGCCGAGCAGGAGATGGAGCTGCGACGTGAGGCACGCGCTCGCGAGGTGCTCGTGACGGACGCCGAGCACGCCCTCGGCCCACAGCTCTCCGACGCGCACCGCGAGCGGATGCGCGAGGTCGGTGACGAACGCGCGGGGCCCGAGCGACACCGCCGCCGCGCGCATCAACGCCCGCACACCGCGAACGTCCTCGCCACGCAAGGCCTCGATGACACTCTCGACCGCGCTCGCCCCTGCGCTCGCTCCGGTACTCGCTCCGGTACTCGCTCCCGCTCTCGCTGCCGCGGCCGCTCTCGCTGCCGCGCCCGCTCTCGCTGCCGCGCCCACTCTCGCTGCCGCGCCCACTCTCGCGCCCGCGCCCGCGCCCGCGCCCGTGCGCGCGCGTTGCGGCGCCTCGGCCTCGGCCGCGACCACGAGCTTCTCTAGGTCCTCCGGCGCGAGCGTCACCACCTCGCTCGGCCGGAACCCGGCCTCGATGGCGCGCGCCACGACATGCAGTTGAGCGATCACCTCCTCCGAGTACACGCGGCTCCCGCCCGGTCGTCGCGACGGCAGCGGAAAGCCGTAGCGCCGCTCCCACATGCGCAATGTGTCTGCGGCGATCCCCGTGCGATTCGCGACGACGCGGATCGAGGCGCCGGCAAGCGCGTCACCCCCGGCGGGCGGGATTGGCGTAAGCAGCGCGGCCGGTGAGGGCCTGGGTGCTGGCGGGGCCCGCTTAGACATCCATGAATCATTGGCCTTCGACAAGTTTCGGTCAATGCCTTGACATGAGTTGGACAAAGCCTAGACATAGAGCTGCGGGCTGGAGACACCCAGACCGCCGGGCGCTCCGGCTCCCGTATGCCGTTCCAACGCTCCCCTGAAGAGGTCTCTCATGGTCCGCATCGCACTTCGCTCTGCCTTCGTCGCCGTCACGCTCTCGCTCGTCGCCTGTGGCGGCGGAGAAGCCGGCGGCATGCCTGCTCAGGATCCGACCACCGGTGGCGCCATGGGCACCGCAGGCAAGTCGGACATCGTCGATACCGCCGTCAGCGCGGGCTCGTTCAAGACCCTCGTCGCTGCGGTCAAGGCTGCCGGCCTCGAGAGCACGCTCCGCGGCACGGGTCCCTTCACCGTCTTCGCGCCGACCGACGAGGCATTCGCCAAGCTCCCGGCAGGCACGGTCGACAGCCTCGTGAAGCCCGAGAACAAGGAGAAGCTCAAGGCCATCCTCCTGAACCACGTCGTCGCCGGTAACGTCGGCTCGGCCGCGGCGATGAAGATGACATCCGCGAAGACCGCGGGCGGCAAGGACCTCAAGCTCGACGCGAGCAGCGGCAGCCTCCACGTCGGCAAGGCCACCGTGACCAAGGCTGACATCGCTGCATCCAACGGCACCATCCACGTCATCGACACGGTGCTCCTCCCCGAGTGACGGGCAGAGCGTGAAAGACTGAAAACATGGAACCAGAACGATCCCCCTTGGCGGCGCGCGTGCGTGTCGAAGCGGCGGCGGATCTCCCGACGCGCTTCGGTGAGTTTCGCGTGCTCGTCTTCTCCGACGACCGCGACGACCGTGAGAACCTCGCGATTGTCCGCGGCGACGTCTGGGGCGCCGACGAAGTGCCCGTGCGCCTCCACTCGGAGTGCCTCACGGGCGACGCGCTGGGCTCGCTCCGGTGCGACTGTCGCGAGCAGCTCGAGCTCGGGCTCGCGCTGGTAGGCGCGCAGCCGAGGGGGGTCGTGCTCTATCTGCGCCAGGAAGGGCGCGGCATCGGGCTCACCAACAAGATTCGCGCGTATGCGCTCCAGCAGGAGCGCGGGCTCGACACGGTGGACGCCAACATCGCGCTCGGCTTTCGCGACGACGAGCGTGACTACGGCGTCGCCGCGTCGATCTTGCGTACGCTCGGCGTTCGCTCGGTGCGCTTGCTGACTAACAACCCGGACAAGGCGCGGCAGCTGATTGCGCACGGTATGAACGTCGTCGAGCGCGTCCCGCATGCCATTCCGCCGGGCATCCACAACCGCGCGTACCTCGAGACGAAGGCGCGGCGTTCGGGACATCAGCTATGACGCCCGGCGCGGCGGAGGCGGCCTTCGACGTCGAGGTGTTCTTCGACGGCGAGTGCCCTCTCTGCACGAAGGAGATCGACTTCGTGCGGAAGCTCGACCGCCGCGCGCGCGTGCGGTTCGTCGACATCGCGTCGCCGACCTTCGACGCGGCCAGCATCGGCCGCACCCACGACGAGCTGATGGCGCGTATCCATGCGCGGCTACCCGACGGCCACCTCATCGAGGGGGTCGAGGTGTTCAGGCTCATGTACGCGGCGACGGCCCTGCGTCCGCTGGTCGCACTCACGCGCCTGCCCGGCGTGACTCAGCTCCTGGATGCAAGCTACACGTGGTTTGCGAAGAACCGCCTGCGGCTGACGGGGCGATGCGAAGCAGACGCCTGCACACCGCGCACGAAGAGCGCGACGTCGAGCTGAGACGGGCTGGCGACTACTGCAGCCGTCAGCGCTTGTAGCGACCGCGTCCGCCGCC
>JAYTOQ010000973.1:0-2812 GCA_043747665.1 Polyangiaceae bacterium
GGCGTCAGGCCGTCGAAGAACGGGACCTTCGCGAGCTGCTCCTCGTGCTGTGCGTCGGCCGCAGCACGGTCCGCGCCGCCTTCTTCCTGCGGAGCCGGCGGAGACGCAGGAACATCGTTCGCCGCGGGCTCGGAGGACACGCGGCGAGCGTACTTCTCGCCGCCCGCCACGTCCAGAAGGCCTCGGTGCGTGCGCTCAGTGATTGGAGTTTGCGGCGAACCAGCGCTCCGCTTCGAGCGCGGCCATGCAGCCGGTGCCCGCCGCGGTGACGGCCTGGCGATACACGAAGTCCTGCACGTCGCCGGACGCGAAGACGCCAGGGATGTTGGTCGCGGTCGAGCCGGGCTTCGTCTTCAGGTAGCCGTTGTCGTGCGTCTCGAGGAACTCCTTGAAGAGGTCCGAGTTCGGCGTGTGACCGATGGCGACGAAGTAGCCGGTGACGTCGAGGACGCCCGTCTCGTTGCTCTTGTTGTTGCGCACGCGGACGCCCGTGACCTCGCCCTTCGACACGTCGAGGATCTCGTCGACCTCGGTGTTGTAGAGGATCTTGATCTTGGGGTTCTTCCGCACGCGGTCCTGCATGGCCATGCTGGCGCGGAACGTATCGCGGCGGTGGATGAGCGTGACGCTCCGGCAGAGGCCGGAGAGGTACATCGACTCCTCCATCGCGGTGTCACCGCCGCCGACGACGGCGACGTCCTGGTTGCGGAAGAACGCGCCGTCGCACACGGCGCAGGCGCTGACGCCCTTGCCCTGGAGCGCGGTCTCGCTCGGGATGCCTAGCCACTTCGCCTGCGCGCCGGTGGCGATGATGATCGTCTCCGCCTTCCACTCGGTGTTGTCGTCGCCGGCCCAGACCGTGAACGGACGTTTCGAGAAGTCGACCTTGTTCACGTCCTCGGTGCGGACCTCGACGCCCTGGTGAATTCCCTGCGCGCGGAAGTTACCCATGAGATCGGGGCCGGTGATCTTCGCGGGGAAGCCCGGGTAGTTCTCGACGTCGTTGGTGATCATCAGCTGACCGCCCGGGATTCCGCCTCGCGCAAGCCCTTCGAACATGAGGGGCTGCAAGTTGGCGCGTGCAGCGTAGATGCCGGCAGTGTGTCCCGCAGGACCGGAGCCGATGATGATGACCTTGCGCGTATCGCTCATGGTCCGTGAGGTTATCCCGTCAGAAACGGTACGCAACGCCCACGTTGATCACGTTCACCGAGTTGGTGATGGTGCCGAGGTTGACCGGCCACTTCGTGCGGTAACGCTGGCTGCCGTCATCGCACGTCTGCGTTCCCGGAACCGGCATCGATCGGTTGCACGACGTACCGGCGAGCGCGGTGCTCCCCGAGGCGTTGGGATCAGTACGGCTCTGCTCTGCAAAGAACACGTGTCCGTACCCGACCATGAATTCGAGCGCGTTCGTCTTCTCGCCGGCGCCGAAGCGGTAGCGGTAGGTCGCTCCGCCTGCGAGGCCGAAGCGCGACGAGGCCGCGAAGTCCACGTTCTGGTACTGGGGATTCGCGGCGCTGGTCTCGAAGAACGTGCCCGCTCGAAGCGCGAGCTTGTCGGCAATCACGTTGAAGTCGCCGCCGACGCGGATGCCGAAGACGTCCTTGAACCCGCGCTTCTGATCGGCGTTCGGCGGGATCTCGCCGCTGACGCCTGCGACGGGAAGCGTGCCCTTCCCGGTCGCGTCGCCGGGAAAGCGGATCTCGATGTTGTCGAGCGCGGAGTTGTTCGCCCACGTGAGGTCGGCCTCGAGATCGAAGACGTCGGTGGCAAGCGGATCGCGCACATGGCTCGACGCGTACGTCGTCGTCGGCTCCGAAGGCGGCGGCGGCGCTGCGGTGAGCTCGGCGGCGGGCGGTCCCTCTTCGGGCGTGGCCGGCGCCGGCGTCGGCGCGGGAGCGGCGAGCGCCGGCTCCTGCGCGACTGCGATGGCGCGCGGCTGGTGATAGCGGAAGCCGATCTTCGCCTCCATCGGGATGGCGAACTTGAGCGAGGCGTTGTTGCCGCTGCCGCACGGCTTCGTCGCGATGGCCTGCGCGTTGCCGGTTCCGCAGTCCTCGTAGAGCGTGTCGCCGTAGCGGATCTTCTTCGCGTCGCTGCCGTAGAAGCCAGTGACGGTGCCGGCATCGCCGCTCGCCTTGATGGCGTCCGACCATTTGTACCAACCGGCGATGTCGATCTTCGGCGTGGCGCTCCAGATGGTGCCAAGCGTGAAGCCCGGGACGAAGTAGTCGTGCACCTGGATGGTCGCGCGCGCATCGTTCGAGGCCGGCGTCACGCCGTCGGTGTTCAGCGCGGTCGATGCGGTCGTGAGGTTCAGCCTGGAGAAGCCCCACGAGAAGCTCGCGCCGACGCGGAGGTTGTCGAGGATCTCGTAGCCGAGGCCGACCGTCGGAAAGAGGATGATCCCCTTCTGCTCGATGAGCAGATAACGACCCGGCGCGGCCTGCTGCTGGCCGTTCGCGTCCGTGACGAAATCGGGGAACGTCTTCTGGCCCCCCGAGCTGGGGCCGATGATCAAGAAGCCGAGGCCGAGGCGCTCGCCGAGCTTGATGGTCATGCCGAGCTGCGGATTGACGGTGGGCGAGATGTCGTTGCACGCGCGGGGATACGTCCCGTCGGCGCCAACCAGGGGATCGTTGGTGGTGTCGCTGGCGGCCTTCACGCGCGTGAAGCACGTGTGCTCGAAGATGGTGTTGTTCTGGAGGGTGAGGCGCGTCGGCTGCCCTGCGAGGCCGGCCGGATTGAAGATGGTCGCGAGCGGATCGGACGCCCGCGCCACCCAGGCGCCGCCGCGCGCCATCTGCTC
>JAYTOQ010000974.1:0-6188 GCA_043747665.1 Polyangiaceae bacterium
CGATCGAGCGTATTTTGCCGGTCCGCATGGACGCCGAGAAGCGTCGCGACGAGCCGCAAGTCGCGATGGTGCTCGTGCTCGACCGCTCCGGGTCGATGAGCGGCCTCCCCATCGAGATGGCGAAGGCTGCCGCGAAGGCCACCGCCGACACGCTCGCCTCCGACGACCTCATCGAGGTCATCGCGTTCGACTCTACGCCCACGCGTGTCGTGCGCATGACGCCGGCGAAGCATCGCGCGCGCATCCAGAGCGACATCGCGCGCATCCAGGCCGGTGGCGGCACCGAGATCTTCGCCGCGCTCGATGCCGCATACCAGACGCTCACAGTGACCCGCGCGCGTCGTAAGCACGTCATCCTCCTCACCGACGGTCAGGCGCCCCACAACGGCATCCACGACCTCGTGCAGGCCATGGCGGCGGAGGGCATCACCGCATCGGCGGTCGGGCTCGGCAGCGGCATCGACGAGACGCTCCTCCGCATGATCGCCGACGGCGGTGGCGGTCGCCTTTACAAGGTCGCCGACCCGCAGTCGCTCCCGCGCGTCTTCACGCGCGAGACCGAGATGGTGTCGCGCAACGCTGCGGTCGAGGAGTACTTCCAGCCCAAGGTGGTTTCGCCTGCCGACTTCTTGCGCGGCATCGACATGAGCTCCGCGCCGTTCCTCCACGGCTATGTCGCGACGAAGATGAAGCCGCCGCCCGCGCAGGAGATCCTTCAGAGCGAGGTGGCCGAGCCGATCCTCGCGCGCTGGCACGTGGGCCTCGGCTGGTCGCTCGCGTGGACCAGTGACGTCAAGAACCTCTGGGCCGTGGAATGGCTGCGCTGGCCGGGTTACGGCCAGTTCTGGGGCCAGCTCATTCGCGAGCACATGCGCCAGAAGAAGCGCCAGCAGTACGACATGCGCGCGGAGATCGACGTCGCGACCGGCCACGTGAAGGCGTCGATCGATGCCATCGGCGGCGACGATCGCTTCCAGAACGGCCTCGAGGCGAAGCTGACCGTCACCGGCCCGCAGCCCAATGGCGAGGTCAAGAAGTTGCCCATGCGCCAGACGGCGCCTGGTCGCTACGAGTCGGACTTCCCGCTCGAGCGCTTCGGTTCCTTCCTGCTGCACGCGTCGCTCGAGAAGGGCGTCGACGACGGCAAGGGCGGTCAGAAGAGCGTGCAGGTCGCGGAGAGCTTCGGGCACGTGACCAACCCGTACCCACGCGAGTACCTCGCGCTCGCGCCCGACCTCGTGACGCTCTCACGCACCGCGCAGATCACGGGTGGCCGCATGGATCCCGAGGCAAAGGCCGTCTTCGATCCAGCGGGGGAGAGCGTTCGCTACCACCAGGACCTCTGGTCGCGGTTCATCGGCGCCGCGCTGGCGGTGTACCTGCTCGACCTCCTGATCCGCCGCGTGCGCATCTTCGACCGCAAGAAGACCGCGAAGCCCAGCGTGAAGCTGCCTTCTCGCCCGGCGCGCGCCTGAGCTTTTTGTTCGCGGCGCCCCGGCGAACCCGGGGTATAGAGGCCGACCCTCGAGGAGGGGGCGCAACCGAGGTCACCTCGGGGGCATCTCATCAACCCTCCCGCAATGGCGAACGCCGTGACTGCCGACAACGATCCCTCGCTGAAGCCCATCACTTCGTACGACGAGCTCTTGTCGCTCTTCCACGAGTCCATCAAGCCCGTGGAGAAATTCCGCGTCGGCGCCGAGATGGAGAAGTTCGGCGTGTTCGAGAACGGCGATCCCGTCCCGTACGAGGGGGAGAACGGCGTCCTCGCGCTGATGAAGGAGCTCGCCGTCACCGGCGGCTGGAACACCGAGGCCGAGACCGAGGGCGGTCCGCTCCTCGCGCTCCTCAAGGACGGCGCGAGCATCACGCTCGAGCCGGGCAGCCAGTTCGAGCTCTCGGGCGCGCCACTCGAGACCTGCCACCAGATCTGCGCCGAGTTCCGCGGGCACCTCGCCGATCTCGCGCCGTTCTCTGAGCGTCACGGCATCAAGTGGCTCGGCCTCGGGTTCCACCCGTTCGCCACGCGCGCGCAGTACTCCGGAGAGGCCTCTCGCGTCCCGAAGCAGCGCTACTCGATCATGCGCGAGTACCTGCCTACGCGCGGCGGCCTCGCGCTCGACATGATGCTGCGCACCGCGACGGTGCAGGCCAACTACGACTACCTCTCCGAAGACGACGCAATGATGAAGATGCGCGTCGCGCTGAAGCTCGCGCCGCTCACGACCGCGCTGTTCGCGAACTCTCCGTTCGTCGAGGGCAAGGCGTTCGGCGGCAAGAGCATGCGCGCGAAGGTTTGGCTCGACACCGATCCGGATCGCTCCGGCCTCGTGCCGATGGTCTGGAAGCGCAACTCCAAGTTCGTCGACTACGTCGAGTGGGCGCTCGACGTGCCGATGTTCATGTTCAAGCGTGACGGCCAGAAGATGGCCAACACGGGCCAGAGCTTCCGCAGCTTCTGGAAGAGCGGCTACCAGGGCCACAAGCCGAACATGGGCGACTGGAAGACGCACCTCAACACGCTGTTCCCCGAGGTTCGCCTGAAGAACACCATCGAGATCCGCGGCGCCGACACGCAGGGCGCGAAGATGGCCTGCACGCTGCCCGCGCTCTGGACCGGCATCTTCTACGACAAGCAGGCCCTCGCCGAGGCCGAGGCGCTCACGCACGACTGGACCTACGACGAGGTCAACGCGACCCGCAAGGAGGTCTGGAACAAGGGCCTCGGCGCGCGGTTCCGCGGAGCCACGCTGCAGCCCGTCGCCGAGAAGGTCCTCACGCTCGCGGCCGGCGGCCTCGAGCGACGCCGCAACCTCTCGCCGTCCGGCAAGGACGAGCGCGCCCACCTCGCGCGCCTCGAAGAGCTGGTCGCGAAGGGACAGTCGCCCGCCGACCTCCTCCTCGAAGGTCTCGAGTATATGCGCGACCCCCGCGCCGAGATCATCGCGCGCTGCGACCTCGGCACCGGGAGCTGACGGCTCACTGGCGGACCTGCGCTCAGCCGCGGCGCGCGGCTTCGATGAACGCGCGCACCTTCGCGAGATCCTTCACGCCGGGCGCGTTCTTCGCGTCGCCTTCGACGCCGCTCGCGACGTCGACGCAGTAGGGACGGAGCTCGCGCACCGCGCGCTCGACATTCTCGGGCACGAGGCCGCCCGCGAGCGTCAACTGTCGCTCGCGCGCGAGGTCCTTCACGAGCGTCCAGTCGAACGTGGCCCCCGTGCCGCCGAGGGCACCTTCGACCTTCGCATCGACGAGCAGGTGCTTGCCGGGATACGTGCGCGCACGCGCGACGTCGGCTGCATTCGCGATCCGCACCGCCTTGTAGGCATGAGGCAGCAGCGAGGCGAGCGTCGCTGCGGGCTCGTCGCCGTGCAGCTGCAGGCAGTCGAGCGCCGCGTCACGAACGAGCGTCCGCATCGCATCGAGGTCGAGATCCGCGACGACGCCCACCACGACCACCTTCGCGTTTGCCTCGTGAGCGACGTCCGCGATCGATCGCGCAGTCGCAAGGTCGACGCAGCGCGGGCTCGACGGAACGAAGTTGATGCCGATGGAGCTCGCGCCGAGCTGCACGCAAGCACGTGCATCTTCCGCCGATCGAACGCCGCAGATCTTGATGTTGACCATGGTCGTCGAGCCGCGCCGCAAGAGAGCCGCCCGCGATCAGCTTAGCCCTCGATGCCGAGGAGCTCCTTGACCTTCGCGATGACCTGCGGCGCCTGGATCGGCTTCGTGATGTACGCATTGGCGCCGAGCGCGAGCGCGCGCTGGCGATCTTCTTCGGCGCTCTCGGTGGTGATGACGACGATCGGCACGTCCTTGTGGACGGGATCGGTCCGCACCCGCTTCACGAGCTTGAGGCCATCCATGATCGGCATGTTGATGTCGGTGAGGATGATGTCGAACTTGCCCGCCGCGAGCTTGCGCAGGCCGTCCACGCCGTCATCGGCCTCGGTCACTTTGAGCTGCTTCACGCGCGAGAGCGCGAACACGAGCAGCTGCCGCATCATCGGCGAGTCCTCGACGACCAGGCAGTTGTACTCGACGGCCGGCTGAGAAGGCCGCACGGGAGACGGCGGGGGCTGAGACGACACCCGAGTAGCCTACAGCGTGCGCGGCTTCGCTGTCGCCTCGATCCACATCCGGAGGTCGGCGCCCATGAGGCACGGCGCCTTGCGCAGGGCGGCGAGATCGCGGCTCCCCGTCAGGAGCATGATCGCGCGGAGCTCGGTGAGCACGCTCTCCAGGAAGGAGACCGCACCGGCGCGGCCGCCCGCGGTGAGGGCCTTGAGCACGGGGCGGGCGATGCCGGCCGCGCTGGCGCCGAGCGCGACGGCGCGCGCGACGTCGAGGCCCGTGGTGACGCCGCCGGTAGCGATGATGGTCTCGAAGCCGAGCGGCGCGAGCATGCCGATGCTCGCCGCGGTGGGGATGCCCCAGTCCCAGAGGGCCTCGCCGAGCGCGCGCGCGGCGTGGTCGTCGGCGGCCTCGGCGCGCTTGGTCTCGACCGCGACCCACGACGTGCCGCCGGCGCCCGAGGTGTCGACATGGCGGACGCCGGCGCCGATGAGGCGCTCTCCGACGCTGCGCGAGAGGCCGCAGCCCGTCTCCTTCACGATGACGGGGAAGGGGAGCTCGCGGACGGCGGCGGCGATGGTGTCGAGGCCGCCGCGAAAATCACGATCGCCGCCGGGTTGAACGAGCTCCATGGCCGGGTTGAGATGAATGCAGAGTGCATCGGCCTCGATCGAGCGGACGAGCGCCTCGATCTCGGCGAGCGTCATCTGGCGCGCCTGCACGACGCCGAGATTGCCGAGGACCAGCGCCCTCGGCGCCACGTCGCGCACCGAGTACGAGCTCTTCGTGCCGGGGTCGGTGCGGACGTGCATCGCGCGCTGGCTCCCGAGGCCGAACCCGAAGCCGTGCTCCTCGGCAATCGACGCGAGCTCTCGGTTGATCTCCGCCGCCTGATCGGTGCCGCCGGTCATCGCCGCGATCACCAGCGGTGCCTTCAGCGGCTTGCCGAGGAGCGTGCACGACGTGTCGAGGTCGTTCGCGTCGATATCGGGGAGCGCGTCGTGCACGAAGCGCACTTGCTCGAAGAGCGTTGTCTTGTCTCGGAAGGCGACCTCGTCGGTCGCGCAGAGCGCGAGGTGGTCCGCCTTCCGCTGCCCGATGTGACTTGCCTGCCCGCTCATGTGCCCTCGCTCCGGTCTCGTTGCGCCCACGCGGTCCGGTCGCGGATCGCGCGCGCCAGAGTCCTCTAGCGCGCTCGCGTCTAAGCTGCAGAAACTCTTCAAAGAAATCTGAAACCATTCGGATTCGCACGTTAAAATAAAAACCGACCGGATTGACGCCCGCGCCGGCGACTCCTAAGAGGTACCAGGGAGACGGAGCTTTTGTCTCGTCTTGCCTGACTTCCGAGCTCACGAAGCGAACCGGTCGGTCCGCGCGGAGGACCGCTCGATCCGACGACACTGGCACAGCCAACCCATCGAGTCCATGGATCGACGCACATGAGCCCCGCGCCCTTCGCCCCCGACGAGGACGACCCGTTCGCGGCGCTGCTCGATCGCGTTCGGAAGCACGTGGACGCGTCGCTCGCCGCCTGGCTGAAGCCGCGCGTCGCGGCCGCGAGCGCCGTGAGCGCAGAGGTCGGAGAGGCGGCCGAGGCAGTCTCCGGACTCGCGCTTCGTGGCGGCAAGCGCATGCGCGCTGCGCTTGTCGGAGCCGCCTTCGTGGCATGCAGCGAGGACGGTGCGCAAGGCGCGCATTGCGCGCAAGGGTCGCTTGCGTCGTGGGCGCCTGTCGACCGCGCGATGATCGCCATCGAGCTGCTCCAGGTCTACCTGCTCATCCACGACGACTGGATGGACGACGACGACGTCCGACGCGGCGGACCTGCGGTCCACGTGCTGCTGCGCGGCCGGCTCGGCTCGAAGCGGTTCGGCGATGCCGCAGCCGTGCTCGCCGGCGACCTCGCATGCGCGTACGCGCAGGAGGCGTTGCTCGAGGGCGATTTCCCGGCCGAGCGCCTGCTCGCTGCGGCGCGGGCCTTCGCGCGCATCCAGGAAGAGGTCGTCACCGGCCAGCTCGCGGAGATGTCGACGCACGCGAGCGTCGAGGTCATCCACGCGCTCAAGACCGCGAGCTACACGGTGACCGGGCCGCTCGCGCTCGGGGCG
>JAYTOQ010000975.1:0-1614 GCA_043747665.1 Polyangiaceae bacterium
CCATGCTTCGTCGGGCTCGTGCACGGCCTCGCCGGCAGCCTCGCGGCGTAGGCGTCAGGTCAGGTCACGCCGAGCAGCTTGTTCATCGACGCCTCGTCGGCGGGCGTGAACGGATACTGATCGAACTCGCTGCTCGCGACCCACTTGAACGCGTTGACCGCGAGCGATTGGAGCGTCTCGGTGAACAGCGTGCACTCGTAGAGGAACAGATCGACGACGTAGTGCTCGTAAGGATGGCTGACGAACGAGATCAGCTTCCCCACCTCGATGCCGACGCCGAGCCGATGGAGGAGCTCGCGCTTCAGCGCTTGCTGATCGGTCTCGGCGGCCTCGACGCGGCCGCCCGGGAACTCCCACATGAGCGGGAGCACGGCGGAAACTCGGCGCTGCGTGATCAGATACTTGCCGTCCCGCTCGAGCACGGCGGCGACGACCCGAATGGTTTTCATCACACGGCCACGCGGAACAACTGCTGCCCCATCAAGAGCACGTCGCCGCTCTTGACCTCCGTCTCCTCGTGCAAGCGCATGAAGGAGCCGTTGGAGCTTCCGAGATCCGTGAGGAGCAGCTTTCCGCCCTCCCAGCTCAGTCGGCAGTGCAGCCCCGAGACGTAGCCGTCCTCGGGGAAGAGAACGTCGCCGCGCTCACGACCGAGGTGAACGCCGGTCTCGGGGATCGGGAACGCGTTGCCGGTGACCTCGCGTCCGATGACGAGCGCGATGCGGCCGACGTAGCCCTTGGCGGGCGAGCCGAGGCGCTCGACGCCGTCCGGCGACGGCGCGGGGGCCTGGAGCGGCTCGAACTTGATGATCTCCTGCCCGATGCGGAACATGTCGTGCGGGCGAAGCTCCACGGGCACGTCCCGAACGAGCTTCTTGTAGACGCCGTTAAGCGACGCCTCGTCCTTCACGGTCACGCGGCTGCCGGGACCGGCGCCGACCTGCTTGAAGGTGGCGTGCCGCGGCGAGAGATAGCTGTCGCCGGCGAAGATGGCGCCGGTCTCGCGACCGACCGTGACGGTGGTGCCGGGGAGCGCGAACGTCCCGGCCTCGGTGCCGTCGGCGCGGAGCGCGGTGAGGACGACGGTGCCGGCTCCGGCTCCGCCGATCGGAGCGGGCGCGACGGGCGCGGCCTTCGGCGCTGCCGCGGCGCCGGTGAGGCGGAATCCGCACGAACCGCAGAACAGGTTCGTGGGCATGTTGATGTGGGCGCACTGCGGACACGACACGGTGCCGCCTGCTGCGGGAGGTGACGACTGTCCGCCGCCCTGACCTGCGCCAGCCGGGCCCGCGCCGACTCCGCCGCCGCCCATGACCATGCCGCCGCCGGCAGGACCCGCAGGAGGCGAGAACGCCTGGCCCGCTGCGCTGACCGCGCTGACCACGCCTGACGCGCCCGACGCGCCTTCGCGCGACACGACGCCGCTCATCGCAGGCGGAGCGGCCGACGCGGCCTTCACGCCATGAGACGGAGTCTGCGGGGAGAACGGCTTCGGCGCCGCATCACGAGGAAGCTCCGCGCCACAACCCAGGCAGAACTTGTAGTGGTCCTGGTTGTCCTTGCTGCACTTCGGACACGTGATCAAAGCAGCCTCCCGAGCCTCGTCATGCGAAC
>JAYTOQ010000976.1:0-14376 GCA_043747665.1 Polyangiaceae bacterium
ACGCGCGTCGTGTAGAGCTCGATCACCTCGAGCGCGTCGCCGGTCGCCGTGGTGAACCCGGCGCGTCCCGCGGTGAAGCCGCGACCGTCTTGGATGTCCTCGACGTAGGCGTACTGGATCGCGGTGGTGCTGTTCTCGAAGAGGCTCGTGAGCGCCTCGGCGCGACGCTTGGTGTCGCCCGAGAGCCAGCCTGCGTGCGCAGGCCTTGCGGAACCCGAGACGATCGCCTCTGCGCTGTCACCGGGCGCGTCGCTCGCGTCGGCGCCCGAACAGCCCGCGAGGGCGGCCAAAAGCGACAGGACGAGGAGCGCAAGGTGACGGCTTCGCACGGGACTTACATGTATGCAGCTTCCTGGCCACCGCCTTTCTTCGAGAAAAGCGCGATCTCGTGGTGCCGCTGGGTACCGCGGGTGCCGCCACGCTGGATCCCCTGCCCGCCACCCTACGACGCGCGGGAGAGCCGCCCCCCGTCCGCCGCCACGTACCGGCGCGCGATCACCCGCAAGCTCTCGATGTTCCGAAACGGCTTCCGCAGGCATTCATTGGAGGTCGCGGCCAGGAACGCCTCGAGCTTCTCGTCGACCGCGCCGCCGGTGATGAAGACGAAGCGCTCGACGGTCGCAGGGGCCTGCGTACGAACGCGCTCATGAAGCTCCGCGCCACTCAGATGCGGCATCGAAAGGTCACAGAACACGAGATCGTAGGGGACGGCGGCTCCGCTCAGAAGGCGCAGCGCTTCGCGTGAGTCGTTCACCACGGTCACGTCGTGCTCGTCGCGGAGGGCTCGCTCGATGGTACGGCCGACGGCCACCTCGTCGTCGACCACCAGCACGCGCCCCCGCGTACGCTGCCCGGCGGGAGCGGCGGGAGCAGCGGGCGCGGTGTGTGGGAGTATCGCGGAGGTCTTGCGAGCGGCGTCGGCGTCGGGCGCCGCTCCGAGGACTACCCGGAACGTCGTGCCGACTCCGAGCTGCGTCGAGCAGAGGATCTCGCCGCCCATCGAAGCGACGATCTCGTGGCATATCGCCAGGCCGAGCCCCGTTCCATGGCCGATCGGCTTCGTCGTGAAGAAGGGATCGAAGATGCGCGGCAGCACCTCGGCGCGAATCCCCGAGCCGTTATCCTCTACCTCGAAGACGACGCGGTCCTCCGCGAGACGTCGTGATCGTAAGACGATGCGATTTCTCTCGGGATCGTTGCCGGCAAACGACTGGGCGGCGTTGGTGAAGAGGTTGACGAACACCTGGGAGAGCCGTGACTTCTCCGCCACCACCACCGGCATGTCATCGCCCTCGATGATCAAGCGCGCCCGGCTGCGTAGCTCGTGAGCGGCCATGCTGGCGGCGAGCTCGATGGCCTGGCGGGCATCGGTCGGCGCGAGGACATTGTCAGCGCGGGCAAGCGCGCGAAGGCCGCTCACGATCTGACGGATTCGCTCCGCTCCCTCGCGAGCGTCGGTGAGGACCTCGACGAGCTCGTCAGCAGCGTGCTTCGTGAGCGCGCCCTCGGGCGTTGCGTGCAACGCGTCGAGCGCGATCTCCACGTTCGCGGACACGTAGGTGAGCGGATTGTTGATCTCGTGAGCCACGCCGGCGGCGAGCGTGCCCGTCGTGACCAGCCGGTCGTGGAGCGCCACGCGCTCGCGGAGCTCGAGCTGGTCGGTCACGTCCTGGATGACGCCGACCACCGAGCGCGTCGCCCCGGTGGCAGCATCGAGCTGGCACTCACCGCGGATATGGACCCGACGAGCCGCTCCGTCGTCGCGAATGAGCCGAGCCTCGAGCTCGAATGCCTCGTTGCGCTCGAGCGCTCGAGCGACACACTGGCGGACCTTCTCGCGGTCCTCGGGGTGGCACGCGTCTACCGCGCTCGCCAGCGTCGGGGTGCTCGTTGCCAGGTCCCGACCAAGGATCCGGTAGATCTGCGGCGACCAGTAGACCGCCTGGCTCCTGGCATCGATGTGCCAGTGTCCGAGGTTCGCGACCTCTTCGGCGAGCACGAGGAGCTCGTTCGTTCGCTGGCTCGTGAGCAACGCGGTCTTGAGGTCGGTGACGTCGTTGGCGGTCGCGATGAATCCGACGACACTCCCCCCCTGCACGTCGGGCGTGACCGAGACGGAGAGGTGCCGCGTTCGACCCTCGTGGTCCGGGCGCTCGACGTCGATGTGTTGCGACACGCCGCGTAGAGCCGCCTCCATGACCGGGAAAAGGACCGCGAAGGGCTCCTGGCCGAAGACCTCGCGCGCGTGACGCCCGCGAAGCTCATCACAGGTCCACCCCGTCGCGCGGCACAACGCGTCATTGGCGAAGCGATTGCAGAGTCGCGTGTCCCAATACGACACGGCCGCGGAAATCGAATCGAGCACGATCGCCAGGTCGGCGGTGGCCCTGCGCGTTGCTTCTTCGGCGACACGGAGCGCGTTGTCCGCTCGCCGCGCCTCGAGCAAGCGGACGACCGCGACCGAAAGCTCGCGCAGCACCGCCGCCTGGACGGTAGACAGCGTACGCGGTGTCGAGCCGACGACGCAGAGCGTGCCGAGCGCGTGGCCCGCGCCGTCGACGAGCGGGCATCCCGCGTAGAAGCGAATGTGCGGCTCGCCCACGACGAGAGGATTTGCGGCAAAGCGCGCATCGAGCGTCGTGTCTTCGACGACCATGATCTCGGGCTCGAGAATGGCGTACGCGCAGAGCGCGATCTCGCGCGGCGCTTCTCGGACGCCATCGAGACCTGTCGACGCGAGAAACCATTGGCGTCGCTCGTCGACGAGGGTCACGAGCGCGACCGGCGTCTCGCAGACCGCTGATGCAACGCGCACCAACGCGTCGAAGGCTGCGTCGTGTGCCGTGTCGAGCACGCCGTACGAGCGGAGGGCGTCCAGCCGCTGTGCTTCAGCCGCCTCCGAGTTGTACGCCGCCAAAGTCTTCGTCAATCAGCCGCCCCTGCGCGGCGTCGTTGGAAGATGCGACCGCGCGGGTGATGCGCAATGTGGCAAATAAGCGAACGGCGTAGCTCAACCGCGCGCAAACACGGCAAAATCACGCGAGCGCGCCGTCGAGCGCGAGCGCGAGTGGTGGCGGGCACCGGCACCCACCGTCACGCAGACCTGCGTGACGCTTTCGAGACGCTCGACTCCGGTCTTGGACGAGGGGTAGGAGGTGGCGCGGGGCCCTTGCCGTGCTAGCCCATCCGCGGGTCCGTGACTCAGGCTTGAGTTACTGACGCCCCTGGCCCGTTCGGCTCCCGTTCGGCCTCTGGAAGGACCTCGATGAAGCTCCGTACGCCCCTTCTCCTGGCGCTCGCCATCACCGTCGGGATCGCCGCCGCTCCGCGTGAGGCGCGGGCCGAGAACCGGACGTTGCAGTTCGTCACCACCGGCAACGGGCACGGCTTCCAGGTGTTCGACGTCAATAAGCACCGCATCACCACGTTCCTCGAGCACCCTTACCGTTACGTCGCGCCCTCTACGATTCCCGCGCTGCCGCCGGAGCACGAAGGCGTCGCGCGCAGGAACCTCGCGTTCGACGTGTTCTTCGGGCTGAAGGGCGGCGGCTGGCTCTCCGGCGATCAGGGCGCCGAGGCCCCCGAGTACGTCGATCAGAGCAACATCATCCGCGTCCCCGCGACGGTCGGCGGAATCAAGGCCGACTCGTTCTACTTCGCGCCCTTCGGTCTCGAGCGCAACGTCATGGTCGGCCTTCTCCATGCGCCGGGCGCCAGCGACGGCTACGCGCTCTTCAACTTTCACATGGGCGGCGGCGATCGCCTCCAGCCCAACGCGAACGGCGAGTCCGTGCGCGCGGCAGTGGGCGTCCCGAAGGCGGTCGTCGAGACCGGTCCCGGCGGCGGCGCGATGGTCTACGTACCGCTCGGCGGCGCCGACCACGCGGACTGCGCGGGCGTCTTCGACAAGGGCAACGGCGCGCAGGACCTCGCCGACAAGACCGACTGCGCGGGCAACGACGTCGCGGTCGGCTTCGAGAAGAAGCTCGGCGCCGATGGCTGGATGGGCTTCGCGGCGTCCTACGTCGAGAATCCCGCCGACGCCGACGCCGCGGCGGTCGCCATCAACGCGTGGGCCGCAGCTCGTACGCCCGACAAGATCCTCGCCGACGCGAAGGCGGAGTTCGAGGCGTGGCGCAAGCCACCGCCCGACGGCGTGCTGTGCAGCGAAGACGAGAAGAGAGTGTGGCGCCAAGGCGAAGCCGTGCTGCGCATGGGCCAGGTCCGCGAGGCCGACTCGTCGGCGGCGCCCGCGCGCAAGAACCACGGGATGATGCTGGCGAGCCTGCCCGTCGGCGAGTGGCACACAGGCTGGGTCCGTGACGCGACATACGCGGTCGTCGCCCTCGCGCGCATGGGGCACCTCGAGGAGGCGCGGCTGGCGCTCGACTTCTTCTTGAACGCGTTCCAGATGAACCCGAGCGGCAAGGGCAAGTACCGCAACCTCGTTCACAACTCCGACTATCGCATCTCCGTCGTTCGCTACTACGGCACGGGCGAGGAAGAGGCGGACACGAACCAGGACGGACCGAACGTCGAGACCGACGGGTGGGGCCTGGTCTTGTGGGCGGCCCGCCAGTACGTCGAGGCTGCTGGCGCCGACGGCGTCGCGTGGCTCGACAAGCCCACGTACAGCGGCACGGTCTGGGGGGCGCTCACCGACGGCATCGCGACCCCCATCGAGCAGCAGCTCGAGCAGCCGTCGTCGATCATGGGCGCCGACTCGAGCATCTGGGAGGTCCACGACGCGAAGAAGCGTCACTACGGCTTCACGACGCTCACCGCCGCGCGCGGACTCTGCGACATCGCCGGCATCGCGAAGAAGGCGAACAAGAGCGAGCTCGCGAAGTACCAGGGGCTCGCGAAGAGCATCCGCGAAGGCTTCACGGCGTCGTTCGTCGATCCGCAGGGCGCGCTCGCCGGCTCGATCGAGGGCCTCAGCCAGGGCAAATACGTCGACGGCGCCGTCGCCGAGGCGTTCAACTGGAACATCCTCCAGGACTGGACCGGCGATACCGCGAAGGCGACCCTGAACCTCCTCGGCAAGCTCAAGGTCGACTCCGGCGGCTTCAAGCGCAACGACGACGGCCTCAGCTCGTACGACAACAACGAGTGGATCCTCGTCGACCTGCGCATCGCCAATGCGCTGCGCCGCGCCGGCCGCGGCAGCGAGGGCGACGCCATCGTCGCGCACGTGGTGTCGAAGGCGGCACCGAACTTCTACCTCCTCCCCGAGCTGTACAACGACACGGCCGGCGCCGGCGCGACGGGCGACTACACCGGCTCGATCCCGATGGTCGGCTACGGCGGCGGCGCGTTCGTGATGACCATGCTCGATCGCTCGGGCATCACCGAGCCCAACGACTGCGGCGACGGCAAGGGCGCCGCGCTTCCCAAGGTCACCTGCTCCGCGATCTCGACGAACCCTACCGGCGGTCCTGGCGCAGGAGGCGACGGCGGCGCGGGCGGCTCCGATCCCAACGGCGCCGTGCCCGACGGCTCGAAGGTGCCCTTCGCTTCGGCGTGTCTCTGCGTGCTCGGTCCCGACCGCGGGGTTTCACGCGAGGTCCCGGGGCTCGCGCTGTTCCTCTCCGTGCCGGCACTTCTAATCGCGCGTCGTGTCCTCCGCCGACGTCGATGAGCTCTTCGATGACCGGGATGTCCGAGCTGGCTCTCGAGCTCGTTGCGATCGACAAGTCGTTCGGCGGCGTCCACGCGCTTGCCGGCGCGGATCTCGCGGCGCGTCCTGGCGAGATCCTCGGGCTGTGCGGCGAGAACGGCGCGGGCAAGTCGACCATCCTCAAGATCCTCTCCGGCGTGTACCCGGCGACCAGCTACGGCGGCCGCGTCCAGGTCCGGGGTGAACAGCGCCGCTTCATGACGACGCGTGACGCCGAAGAGGCGGGCATCGCGATCGTGCACCAGGAGCTGATGCTGGTGCCGGAGCTCTCGGTAGCCGCGAACTTCGCTCTGGGTCGGGAAAATGGCGGTAAAACGCGCTTCGGCGGTCTCCTCGGTCTCGTCGACGACGACGCCATCGAGGCCCATGCGCGAACGCTCCTCGCGAAGTTCGGCGTCGAGCGCGACATCGATCCGTCGGCGCCGGTGGGTGTCCTCGGCATCGGTCTCCAGCAGGTGGTGGAGATCGTCCGCGCGCTCGCGCAGGACGCGAAGATCCTCATCCTCGATGAGCCCACCGCCGCGCTCACCGGCAAGGAGACCGACCGCCTCATGGAGTGGCTGCGCGGTCTGCGCGATGCCGGCACCACCTGCATCTATGTCTCGCATCGCATGGACGAGATCTTCACCATCTGCGATCGCATCACGGTGCTGCGCGACGGCAAGACGGTGGGCACCGTCGACGCGAAGACCACCGCCGCGGACGACGTCGTCGCGATGATGGTGGGCCGCACCATCGGCGGCAAGGACGCGCGCGCCATCGCGCTCGCGGGTGACGGCTCCCCCACGCCGGTCCTCGAGCTCCGCGATCTGTCGGTGCGCCTTCCGGGCATCGCCATCGAGGCCACCGATGGTGGCGGCAGCGCCAGCCCCGAAGACCGCGTTCGCGCGTTCGCCGTCGAGAAGGTCTCGCTCTCGATCCAGCCCGGCGAGGTGGTCGCGGTGTGCGGCGCGATGGGCTCCGGGCGCACCGCCCTTCTCTCCACGGTCTTCGGCTGCGCCGACCACGGGTACACGGGGAGCATCCGCATCCGCGGCAGCGAGGTGATGCTGACGTCGCCGCGCGACGCCATCGCGGAGGGCGTCGCGCTCGTCCCCGAGGACCGCAAGGGGCGCGGCCTCGTCCTCGGCATGAGCGTGGGCAACAACCTGACGCTGCCGCCGCTCCGCAGCATGCTGGCGCGCGCGCTCGAGTGGATCGGCCTGGTCGACGACGAGCAGGAGGAGCTGCTCGCGAAGAAGCGCATCGAGGAGCTGCACGTGCGCGGCACCGCCGGCGTCGAGGTGGCCACGCTGTCCGGCGGCAACCAGCAGAAGGTGGTCATCGGCAAGTGGCTGGAGATGGCGCCCAACCTTCTCCTGCTCGACGAGCCCACCCGCGGCGTGGACGTCGGCGCGCGCGAGGAGATCTACGCGCTCCTCGGCGCGCTCGCCAAGAGCGGCACCGCCGTCCTTCTCGCATCCAGCGATCTGCCGGAGGTGCTGCGCCTCGCGCATCGCATCCTGGTCCTCCGGCACGGCAAGGTGGTCGCCGAGCTCGACGGACCGACCGCGACCCAAGAGATGATCGTCACGATCGCCACCGGCGCGAGCGAAGTGGGCCACGAGGCAGCATGACGAACGGCCCGGCCTCGAGCACCGCAAGCGGCGCACCGAACGCCCATAAAATGGGCCTCCGCGAGATCGCGTCGGCGCGCTCGCTACGAACGATCTTCGTGCTGCTCGCGATGTGGACGGTGCTCGCCGTTCATCCCGAGTCGCGCGAGTCGTTCATGACCGCCGGCAACTTCTCGAACCTGACGGCGCAGGTCTCCGAGATCGTGATCATCGGCGTCGGGATGACGCTCGTGATCTTGATCGGCGGCATCGATCTGTCGGTCGGCGCAGGCATGGCCGTCGCTGGTGTCATCGCCGCGAAGCTGCAGATCGACTTCCACCAGCCCGCGTATGTGGCAGTGCTCGCCGCGGTCGCCGTCTGCGCAACGCTCGGCGCGTGGCACGGCTTGCTCGTCACGCGCTTCGGCATTCCGCCGTTCATCGTGACGCTGTCGGGCTTCCTGTCGTATCGCGGCATCGGGCTCGTGCTCTCCGATGCGCGCGGGCTCTCGCCCATGGGCGAGGACTTCCAGAAGCTCGGCGAACGACTCCCGCGATCCATCTCGCTCGCGCTGTGCGCCGCCGGTCTCGCCATCGGCGTGGCCCTGGTTCTTCGTCGAGCCACGCGCCGAAAGCGCCTCGGTCTTCCGACCGACGGCGCGCTGCTGATGGGGCTGAAGCTCGCCGCGATCGGCGCCGCGACGGCGTTCTGCGCGGTCATCTACCAGGAGGGCGTCCCGGTCCCCGTCGTCATCGCGGCGCTCGCTGCTGCGGCGGGCGCGGTGGTGCTGCGTCGTACGCGGCTCGGTCGCTACGCCTTCGCGATCGGCGGCAACGCCGAGGCGGCGCGGCTCTCCGGCGTCCCCGTCGCACGCGTGACCATGTCGATCTACGTCGCCATCGGCGTGCTGACCGCGCTCGCCGGTATGGTGGCCGCTGCGCGCACCAACGGCGTCACGCCCGGCAACATGGGGATCACGCGCGAGTTGCACGTCATCACCGCGGTCGTCATCGGCGGCACGAGCCTCACGGGCGGACGCGGCACCATGCTCGGCACGCTCATCGGCGCGCTGATCTTCGGCACGCTGTCCAACGGCATGAACCTGATGGGCGTGAACTCCAACTGGCAGCTCATCATCACCGGTCAGATCCTCCTCGGCGCTTCGCTCCTCGACGCACTCTCATCGAAGAAAAGGTAACCATGCGGCTGTCCCTCTCCATTCTCCTCCTCTCCACGATCGCCACGCTCGCGGCAGGCTGCGACAAGGGCTCGTCCTCGAGCGGCGTTGGGTCCGGCAATGCCGGCGGTGAAGGAGGCTCGGCGGCCACGAGCAGCGGCACCAGCAGCGAGAGCCGCACCAAGGTGGCGTTCCTTCTCTCGACGCTCCAGGAGGAGCGCTACCAGAAGGACAAAAAGTACTTCGAGGACAAGGCGAACGCGCTCGGCCTCGCGCCCTTCACGCTGTCCGCCGACAACGACAACGCGAAGCAGCTCTCGCAGCTCGAGGACGCGCTCTCGCGCGGCGCGAAGGTCATCGTCGTGCAGCCGACCGACAGCACGGCGGCCGCTTCCTACGTGGCGAAGGCGCACGCCAAGGGCGCGAAGGTCGTCTCTTATGATCGCTCGATCAAGAGCGACGACCTCGACGTCTACGTCTCGCACGACGCCTTCAAGGTGGGCGTGATCGAGGCCGAGGAGGCGGTCAAGGCGACGGGCGGCAAGGGCAACTACGTTCTCCTCGACGGCCAGTCGGGGCACTCGGTCGTCGCGGAGATCGACCGCGGCTACATGAGCGTGCTGAAGCCGCTCATCGACAAGGGCGACATCAAGATCGTCGTCGAGAAGAACCACGACTCGTGGTCGCCCGAGCAGTCGCTGAAGACGATGGAGGACGCGATCGCCAAGACGAAGGGCGACATCCAGGCGGTCCTCGCCAACAACAGCGGCATGGCACGCGGCGCGGTGCAGGCGATCCAGGCCGGAAATCTGGGCGCGAAGCACATCTTCATCGCGGGCTCCGATGCCGACGCCTCGAACATCAACTCGGTGTGCGAGGGCAAGCAGACCATCGAGGTGCTGAAGGACATCAAGCCGCTCGCCGAGAAGGCCGCCGAGGTCGCGCTCGCGCTCTCGCGGGGGTTGCCGATCGAGGGCGCGACCGGGAAGCCGCCGACCATCGCCATCGGCGTGCATCTCGTCACGAAGGACAACGCGAAGGCGATGATCGTCGACAGCGGCTTCCATCCGGCGAAGGCCGTCCCCGCGTGCAAGTAAAGAGCGGGCGCATTCTTCCGAGCGCAGTGGCGACGCTGCTTGCGCTGAGCACGTCGCTCGTCGCGCCGTGGGCGCGCGCGCAGCCATCGACGTCGTCGCCCCTCCCCACGGCTCCCGCGCCCGCTCCCGCGCCCGCTCCCGCGCCCGCGCCCGCGCCCGCGCCCGCTCCCGCGCCCGCTCCCGCTCCCGCGCCAACGACCGTCGTCGTGGTCCCGGCGACGCCGGCCACGACGCCGGCCGAGCCCGCAGGTCCGGCCATCCCGGCGACCGAGCCCGGCCAGAGCGGCAGCGGCGCCGGCGGTGTCGGCGCAGGCGGCTCGACCAACGCGACGCCGCCGCCGCGAGGCGGCCTCCTCGCCCCGCAATTTCCCGAGGACTACTACCCGGGCATGCCGAAGCAGGAAGGCATCCTCGAAGGGATCCCCATCGACGAGAGGCGCGGTCTCCGCTTCGCGATGCACGGCTACTTCCGCGCGCCGATGCGCATCACGAAGGTCCCGCGCGCGGCGGGCAGCACGAAGCCGAACGAAGGCACCAGCAACTACCGCACGCCGTTCCTCGTCGACGACGACTACTTCCGCTCCGGCTTCGCCTACACGCCAGTCAACGAGACCGACTTCGCGGAGCTCTATCTCTCGGTGGGCACCGAGAAAGTCACCGCCACCATCCAGCTGCAAGGCAGCCTCTACTCGGACGCCGCGAAGACGGACATCAGCCGGCAGCCCGGCCTCTCGCAGGGCTGGCTCACCTACCGCACCAACCTCGACTTCATTCCGGGCCTGAAAACCAGGCTCCGCGTGAAGGGCGGCGCGTTCTGGGAGCGCTACGGTTACCTCCCGAAATACGACACGTACATCTTCGCGCGCACGCACCAGATGGGCGAGAACGTCCGTCTCGAATTCGAGAAGGACGACTTCACTTTCTGGGCGCAGCACGGCATCGGCACGCACCTCGAGGACATCAGCAACAACCAGGGGCTCACGCTCCTCAACTACGCGAGCATCGGCGCGAGCTGGGCGCGCACCATCGAGCTCGGCGGCTACATCTTCGACTCGACCTCGCGCGACAAGCGCGCGCTCTCGCAGCTCACGGACGCTTCGATGGGCATCGTCGGCGTCGACGTCCGCGCGGACACCCATCTCGCCGGGCGGGTCTACGCGGCGACCTCGTACGTCAGCGCCGACCAGGCCACGTTCATGGCGCCCGCCGTCGAGGTGATGCACTCCTCGGGTGGCCGCGGCATCACCGAGAACTACCTCGGCACGCAGTCGAGCGAGAACGGCACCGGATCGCTCTGGAACCTCGGATTCCAGTACGACCTCTCGCTGGCCGACATCACCAAGGGCTGGACCGGCCGTGGCTCGCCGCTCCCGTGGAACGGCGACATCTCGGCGAGCCTCTTCGGCGTCTACACGTTCGTGCAGAGCAAGCAGACCAGCGTCGACCCGCTCCTCAACCGCGACGAGAAGAAGGCATTCAAGTACGGCGCCGAGGGCGGCTATCGCATCACCGAGTGGATGAGCGCGTCGCTCCGGTACGACCGCGTGGTCCTCGACGTCGACGACAGCGCGAACAGCTTCCGGATCGTGTCGCCGCGGCTCGCGTTCTACACGAGCTTCATCACGCGCGAGATGCTCTACATCCAGTACTCGCGGTACCTCTACAACGAGCGCATCCGCCTGCGCACCGGCCAGCAGAACCTGGAGAGCTTCCCGGACGACCACGTCCTGAAGATCCAGGCCCAGATGACGTTCTGACCGCATGAGTGCCCGAAGCGACCGGGGGCGCCCTTTTCACACAACCGCCGCGGGGGTCGGCCGATGAGGGGGGACCATGAAGACCTTCCCCAGCCTTTCGGCCCTTCTCACCGTCGCTTCCATTTCTCTCGGCTCGCTCGTCGTCTCCGCCTGTGCCGCGCCGGCGGGCGCGCCCGAAGCGTCCGAGACCATCGGGACGACCGCCCAGCCGCTCCTCGAGACGTGCGTCGGCACGTACACGCGCGCGAGCGATGACGGCGAAGGCGTCGTCGCCCTCAAGCTCGAGACCGCGCACGGGAGCTGCAAGGCTGGGGAGCTGCACCTCGGCGGGGACCACACCATCACCGTCGCCGCGACCGGCAAGCCCATCAACGGCACGTGGTCGGGCGACACCGATGCCTTCGTCCTCTGTACCGACCAGCACTGCTTGCAGTGGCAGAAAAGCATCACCTCCGGCGAGCGTTGAGCGGGCGCCGATGAAGACGCTTCGCGGCCTGTCCTCAATTTCGATCCTGATGACAGGCTCGTGCTCGTTCCGTCCGATAACCACTGGACGTGGTCCGTAATGCGCCGAGGTGACCTGCTTCCGATGCACGAACGACGCGTACCCGGCTTCGAAGAGCGGCGCCGATGGCAGCGGAGCCAGGTGCACGGGCCTGGACGTCGTGCCGCGACGTGCAAACGCCAGGACTGCACATGGAAATGACGACGATGCGCCTGGGCCTCGAAATCGCGATATCCTTCGGGTGTGAGTGATCCGCACAAGACCGTCGACCTCCGAACGGTGTATCGCTGCTTGCTCGTCGGCCTCGACGACGCGACCGCGCGCGCCTGCAAGAACGCCGTGCGACCGCTCGATGCCGTGATCGTCGCGGACATCAAGGAGGCCTGCGCCAAGATCTCCGAGGTCCTTCCGCTGGTCGTCGCGCTGCCGGCAGGCGGGCCGCAAGCAGGCATGCCGGAGCTGCTCGAGCTCGCCGGCGCCTGCGGCGCAGAGCTGATCACGATCTCGTTGCCGCTGAGCGTGCAGACGCTGGGCAGCCAGATCCTCGACGCGCTCCGCCGCGGCGAAGGCCGCCGCATCGAGAAGCGCTGAGCTACTTCGGCAGGTAGCTGTTCGGCGCCTTCGAGAGATCGGTCAGATCGAATTCGAAAGAGTGCGTGAAGTCAGGGTCGATGGCGTCCACGAATGCCGTGGAAGGGACGCCGGCGTACGTGAAGTCGTTACCGTTCTCGATCAGCATGTTCATCACGAGCTGGATCTTCGACGGCGCGCCAATGGACGCGCGCGAGATGCTCATCTCGACGAACGTGCCCTGACGGAAGACCGTGAGCGGCACCAGCGGGGCGTCTTCCCACTTGGTCATCGGAGCGTTCCACTGCTGGACGTTCGTGTAGACCCCGCTCACCTTCCAGCGAAGGTGGATGCTCGCAGGGAACGGGAGCGTCGGCTGCTGGACCGTGCCGTTGTACGGAAGGCCGGTCGTCGTGCCGGCGGTCGCATCGCGACCGATGTAGAGCATCACCCACTTGTTCGCGGCGTTGCTGACGCTCGCGGAGACGTCGCTGCCCTCCATGCCGAAGTAGAGGTTCTTCGCGTCCCACGCTGCGTACGCGTGGTAGCTCGGATCCTTGGCGGTGGACGTCGTGGCGAATTTCTCGCCGGGCGCGAAATCGTTCACCCCGTCGACGATGTGCCCGGTCGGTCCTCCTTCGCTGCCGGCCTCGGACGGGCCCGCTTCTTCGGTCGGGCCGGCTTCGGCGACGGGCTGCGCGACCGGAGCATCGGGCGTGCCGGTCTCGAAGCCGGCCTCCCCGGGCGTCGAGACAATGTCGAGCTTGGGGTCACACGCGGCGCCGGCCAGCAAGGCCGCGCCGAGCGCCGAGGAAACGAGACCCTGGAAAAACAGGCGCTTCATGGTCCGCTCATCCGTTAGCACGGAGTTCTGACGCCGCCAGCAGGGAAAGCCACTCAGGCCTGAGTGACGCAAACGAGACGCCCTGGACCACGCGGCGGCCGGACGCGACCAGTGGTAAACCCGACACCATGCCTCGTCTCGATTGGTCCGCCGCAGCGCTCATCGTGATGACCCTCTTCGTCGCCATGTCCGCAGCCGCGTGCAAGACCGGCGCGAGCGAGCTCCAGCCCGAGCCGAAGCCCGCGCCCGCGCCGTCAGCAGCACCCGCACCCGCACCCGCACCCGCACCCGAAGGCGCGCTGCGTCTCGGTGCTCCGATCGAGGCGTCGGCGCAGAAGATCGCGCTCAGCGATCTCGCCAAGAACCCGAGCGCGTTCGTTGGAAAGAAGTTTGCGACCACCGGCACCGTCACCTCCGTCTGCCAGCACATGGGCTGCTGGATGGAGATCAAGGACGACTCCGGCGAAGCGCACATCAAGATGGCGGGTCACGCGTTCTTCGTTCCCAAGACCGCGTCTGGCCGAAAGGCCCGCGTCCTCGCGACCCTCGTGAAGGACGAAGCTGAAGGCGCATGCGCCGACGAGGGCATGGCCGCCGCGCGCGCGGGCGAGGCGCCGAAGAAGGGCTGCCGCGCCGAGGCCGAAGCGCAGCTCGGTCGGCCGCTCGCAAAGCTCGAGCTCCTCGCCGAAGGCGTCGAGCTGATGTGAGCGCCGCGCGTGTGAGCGGGTGCCATGCCGAGCTCGTCGCGGCGTAGACGCTCGAGCCAGGCATTCCGAGCTGATTGTTGATCGAGCTGTTGAAGACGATCGCGCTGCCGCGCTTCATCAGCGGAGCGAAGTGCTTGATCGCAAGCCACGGTCCCTTCACGTTGATGCGGAACGAGTCGTCGAACGCGGCCTCGTCGAGCGTGGCGATTGGACCGAACTCGGCGACCCCGCCGCTCGATCGCTGGGACTTTCGCTCGCCGCCATCAGCCGTCAGATGGGGGACGCTCGAAGAGGAGCTGGGCGCAAAGCTCCTCGTCCGCACGACACGCAGTCTCCGGCTCACCGATCAGGGAAGACGCTTCCACGAGCACGCCGCTCGCCTCGTGCGCGACGCCGACGCTGCCCGTGCAGCGAGGGCGTCGACCTCGCGGTGCGAGCAGGGC
>JAYTOQ010000977.1:0-1660 GCA_043747665.1 Polyangiaceae bacterium
GAGCGGCTGAGGCGACGAGGACGACCACGAGGGTCAGGGCGACCAGACCTCGCCGGTCTCGCACGAGACATGGCGCATCGAGACACGCCGGTCGCGCACGTCGAGGACACCGAACACGATCGGAAGGTGGAACCGGCGCGGCCCGATGGAGCCCGGATTGAAGACCGTCAGCTCGCGATCACGACCGATGAACGGAACGTGCGAATGGCCGCACACGACGATCGCGCTTCCCTCCGCGCGAGCGAGGCGCGCCGCATCGGCGCGCAGCTTCGGCCCGTAGACCGCGATGTGCGTCAGGAGGATCTTGAAGAGACTCTCCCCGTCCTCGCACACGTCCAGCGTGAGCGTGTCGGGGAGGTCGGCAGCGTGCACGTCGATGTTGCCGCGTACCGCCGACACGGGGGCGATCTTGCCGAGCGTCTCGAGCACGTCGAGAGTACCGATGTCGCCCGCATGGAGGATGCGGTCTGGACGAAGCTCCGCAACGAGCTCGGCCGTGCGGGGATGCGGCGCACCATGGGTGTCGGCGACGACGGCAAGGCGCAGCGCACCGTCATGGAGCTCGACGCTCTGGTGGGCGCGCAGAAAGCGGGATTTCCCGGCCGCCGAGGACTTCGCCATCGCGTGGCCAGCGTAGCGCACGCGACGGAAGGAATTCGCGCGCGGCGCGCGCGGGCACGGGCACCGGAACCGGAACCGGCGGGAGCACGGGACTGTCACGCGGTCGGAAAGGAACTGCGAGACGCGTGTTGCGCGCGCCGACAACTGAACGTAAGATCAGTAGTCTCATGACCGCCATTCCCCCGCCCGTGCAGTCCGTCCTCGATCTCTTCGCCACCGACCTCGCAGACGTTCGCTTCGGCGATCTCGACGCGCCCGCGCTCGCACGAATCGCCGGCGACGTGCAGGCTGCCTCCGAGGTCGTCGTCGCCGCGCAGCTCGCGCTCGACGTCGCGCGCGGCGCGCTTCACGAGCGACAGGAGACGCTCCTCCAGCAAGCGCAGCGCGCGCTCGCCTACGCGCGCGTCTATGCCGAGGCGGATCTCGCCATGACGGCGCGTCTCGACGCCATCACGCTGCCGCGCGCGTCGCGTCGCCCGCGCTCCGAAGCGAGCGCGAGCACGAGCGACACCACCGCGAGCGAGTCGCTCGTCCTCACGTCCCCGGCCGAGCCCGCACGTCGCTCGCCTTCACGCAGGAGCTCGCGTCAGACGAAGAGCGCCGACCGAGGTGAGCAGCCCCACGAGCATCATGAGGACGAGGGCCAGCCCGACGTTGTGCAGCGACTCGCCGAGGCCGACGGCGCCTATCAGGGTGACGCGCTCCGCGGGTAGCTCGTCGAGATGCTGCGTGGTGACGATGACTCCGCAGACGAAGCCGAGCGGGCCGGTCGTGAGTGTCAGCACCGCCAGCGCGAGCTGCAGCGGCGCCCACCGAGCCCGGCTCGGTCCGGAACGCTGCCCGCAGTCCGGGCGGGACCGTGAAGACCTCGCGACCCAGCAGTCCGGGCCGAGCGGGGTTGCCATCGACGCCACAAATCTCTCCTGGGCGAATCCGTCGGCCACCATCATGACGCTCGGTCTCGCCACCAGTTCGACGCCGCAACCGATCGCGACGGGGCAATCGATCCCCGAGTCGTTCGTCATCGACGACACGAGCG
>JAYTOQ010000978.1:0-7861 GCA_043747665.1 Polyangiaceae bacterium
AAACCGCCCGCCGATGCTCGCCTTCGTCTTCGACTTCATTCACCGCGCGTAGCGAATCGCCCGTCAGCCGAACAGGACGTCATCGACGGATGGCTTACGGTCCATCGGTAGGCGATTCGCGGGGGACGCTTGCTGGAAACCCCCACTACCTTGTCGACGGCTGGTCGAGCCCGACACGCCTGGGCAGCCGTCCCCTTTCGTCACTACGGCCCGACGGTCGTAGGACAGGCCCGCTGGGACGGATAGGGGTTTCCGGGCGCTGGTGGCCCTCTCTCGGCCGAAACGCCAAGCCGGTTTAGTCGCGCTCTAGCTGCCGATCTTCAACTGGGAGCCTTGCGAGGCAGGATCCCCGCACGCATGAAGCGGCGAAGCGATTCAAACGCACTGACCGGTCTTGGTTGACGTACAGCTCCACTTGCCTAGCGCGTCTTGTCCGCCTCCCTACGGCAAACAGCTAGAAGTTCCGGGCCTGCGGGGTACGATAGAGCTGTTAGGGGAACAGCCGGGAGCAGGGTCGTCAGGGTCGGTGACGCACGACGTTGAGTTGATCCCGTCATCGGGCGACAAAGCGCAGCAGCGTTTGAAGTTCCCGCAGTACACCCTACCGTCACCGCATCCATTGTTACAGTCCATGCATTTGCCGCCGTTGCATACGTAAGAATGGACGCCGCCGGCGTTCTTGGGACACTTGTGTCCACAAGAGCCGCAGTTGTTGACGTCACGTAGATATGCTTCCGCGTTATCACAGCTCCAAACGCTGCCCCCGCCTTCGAGCGCGTTTTCGCACGGCGATGGCTGTTCCGGAGTCAGGCCGCAATCCAGAATGCGCTCTCCGCCACGGTCCGTGACGCAAAGGCTATTGCGCGTTGCGCAGCCGGCTTGAGATTTACCTGCACACTGACAGACGCCGCGAGAGTCGGAACAAACGGCGACGAACTGGCCTCGGTCGCGAGCACAACACACAGAATTCTTCGGAACGCAGAATGGTGAGCCTTCGATCAGTGCTCCGCGCGCCTGCGGAGACTCCCCTGGACATTTTAGACATTCGCCACCGGCCGCCTCACACGCCTTTACGTCGCAATCGCAGACGGCCTGCTTTGGGTCCTTGCAACCGTCACACCCCTCGGCCTGCTTGCCGGCTCGGACGTCGAAGTGCGCGCCGCCCACGCTGAAGTCGACGTCTCCCTCCGACGTTTCGACCGTGTCGATCGCGGTTCCGTCCGCTCCTGAACACGGCTTCTGTCGGACGCTGAAGACCGTTCCACGCACACCCATTGTTCCCGTGCTCTTCGGCGTATTGATGTGAAACTTCACCCTTCCAGGCGGCGGTGGAGGCGTTGGTGGGACTTCGGCCTGCACGTTACAAACCTCTATACAGGTCAACGACGTGGTCCCGTCTTCGTCCGTGTGGATTCGAGAGACGTGATCATCGAGGTACGTCTGAGCGCCGTTCGGCGCGACAACAGTGACACCCCCGACCTCGGACTCTGAGGGTATGTCGAGCCCTTCCTCAGGAGCCAGATTCCAACCCGCTACCGTAGCGGCGGCTGCCTGACGGGCCACGGCACCAACCGTGAAATCGAGAATCATCCAGGAGGTAACGACGACCGCGAGCGCGACCTCGGCGGCACCAACGGCAAGATAGACGGCCCACGATGAGAAATGCGGAATCGTGAATGTCGCGAAGCCATTCGTCATGCTCGTCGACAACACGCGCTGCCCGAGGGCGGCGCCGTCGTTCGCGAACATCACCAACGTTGCCTGACTCGGGGTTCCGACGGGAATCGGGATCTGCACCGTGACGGGCGACGCCGGCTGCGCGGAAGCCTGCACATCGAGTTGCCCGACGAAGCGGTGGCGGGTTCCATCTTGATCGATGAAAAGAGCGCGTCCGCTGGCGGCCGAGACATGCGCGCGATCGATCCACGTGGCCGCGACAGTCCCGCCCGAGGGGTAGGCGCCGGAAGGAACGGTGAGAGTTACGACGCCGGCTTTTAGCGGTCCGCCAGCACCGGTCACCATCTGGGATGCGCCGGCCGTCACGAGCTTCAGTCGAAGGGCGGGCGACGCGCTCGTCACCCCGACACTTCGCGTCAGCGTGATCTTACCTTTTGCGCTGGCGACTAACACCGCGCGACCCGGCGGCGGCGCCAGTGAGAACGCTCCGCTGCCGTCGGTCGTCGTCGTCGCCGAATCGGCCGTGACCGTCGCCCCAGCGATCGGCGCGCCGTTATCATCGACGACCGTGCCCGCCAGCGCGCCGGTCGTCGGCGCATCGGTGACCTTCACGCTGAGATCGACCGGGGCCACTTTGCCATCTAGCGGAACAGGAGCATCACCCGATCCCGATTTCAGGTTGCACGCCCCTGCGAGGACTCCGACGACCGCAGCGGCCCAGAGGACCGTCCAAATTTGCTTCGTTTGCATGGTGCTTCTCATGGGCCGAATTGCAGACCGAGGTACGGCAGGAAAAAGGCCTGCGTACCGCTCACGAGGTGAAACGAGCCGGTCGTCGGCGCCGAAAGCGTCGTCACCCCATCGCCGGCGTTGTCGACCCATAGCATCATGCCGAGAACGAGCGCTGTCGACGCGCCCATTCGCCACTGCCCGTTTACATCGATCGTGAACGCGAGCGATACGTAGGTCGAAGTATCCTTGGGAAGACTCGGGAATCCTTTTGCAATCCCCACGAAGCGCTCGGAAAGACCGGGCCCCATGGCCGCGACTCCCCTGAAATGGTCCGTCTGGATCGTGCCGCGCGCTCGGAGAGCCTGCATCGCTCCGACCCGCGCCACGTCGTATGATTTCGGTGCGCCGTTCGCGTCGGCATACGCTCGGCTCGCGTTGTCGAGCACGCCTCCAGCGAGCACGTCGAACCCGATGTAGCGCCACATGTACCCCACCGCGAAGAGCAGACCGCCGCCGGCCGGAGTGCTGTCCGAGCATTGACTGCCGAGCGTGTTGCAGTTCGCCTCCGACTCGCTCCCCGCGGAGTTGATCTGAAAGCTCCCCGTCAGGAGCAGATTGCCAACCACGCCGCGCTCGCGCTGCGCCACGCTCGGCTCCAACGCGCTGACGGGACGAAGGGTCACCAGCTGCCGCCACGTTTCCCCTTCCACAAGGTCGTGCTCGATCTCGACTCGCTCGAAGCCTTCGCGTACGAACGCGACGCGGTGAGGTCCGATCGGGAGAGCCTCCTCGTAGTTGCCTTCGGCGGCCGGTTTCCCGTCGATTACGATAAAGCCCTGTCCGTTCGACGTGTGCAGGTCGAGGTGTCCGACGCGTGGGACGGCAACGAAGGTGACTTCGATCTTCTTTCCTTTCTCGACCGCGATCGTCTGCGGCGGGGCGAGAAGCGAGTTGCTCGAAGCCGAGAACTCGTGCGAGCCCGGCTCGACGTCCCCGGCCCACGGCAGTGCACCGACGGCTTTTCCGTCGATGCTCAGCGTCAAGACCGCACCCTTCGCCTCGACCACCGAAACCTGTGCCGCGGTGGGCTCCGACGTCATCGCGAACTCGGCCGCGACCTCGGCCCCTGGCCCGACGTCGAGCGTTCGGTCGACCGGAAGAAAGGCAGGCAGCGTGGCCGCGACACGATGGACACCCGGAAGAACGCGAATGGGTTTTGCGAGCGGCGTTACTCCGACCGGCTTGCCATCAACCGAGATGCTCGCGCCGTCCGGCGTAACGCGAACTGCGATTGTCCCGATCTTGGGGGCAAGGGCCGCAAGGTGCGTGGCGGCCGTCGCGCGGGCCTTTGCCGGGAGCGCGGACCCGAACTGCGCGATGAGCTGCTCGTAGGCGACGATTGCCTCGATGGGGTGATCGAGACTCTCCTCCGCGGTGGCGATCCCCTGAAGAGCGACTGGAGTCGGGTCGAGCGCGTGAGCCGCTCGGTACTCCGCTGCCGCGGTCGGGAAGTCCTTCTTTCTCTCCGCGGCTGCCGCCGCATCGAGGTGCTGCTTTGCGTTGCGCTTTTGTTCGGATTTCGCCGTCGCGGTCGGCGCTCCCTGTGCGCCTGCCGAACCTGCCAGTAAGAGGGCTACAGCGAGGACGCGAGCGCCTGTTGTCCTGCGAGTGCTCGACCGGGCGACTGTCATCCTCAGCATCGACTCGTCGGCATTGAATCCTCAACGTACGTGAGACCCCGGGGGCTTGCCACTGTTAGGCCCGGAGTTGGTTCGGGACGATCGGCGTGCGGATCTCGCTCGTCAGCTGCGAACGCTCGCCGACGAACCAGTGCGCTGACGCACTGGTGCCTGGCGGCGAGCTCGTCGCGCTGACCAAGGCGAGTCGTGGTCCGCTTGCAACCGTCATCCCGATCCACCGACCACGAGAATAGACGTTTGAAGTACCAGCGAAGCTCCCCCCGTCGGCTCTCTCGTTTCGATGGGTAGGTAGCGCCGCCCGCCAGGCGTTGGTGACCGGCCCAGCTTGCGTCCGGGTTCGTACTGCGGGAGGGTCGTCGGCTGGTTGAGCGCCTTCGGAGTCGACGGAGGCCGGGATGACTACGGCGCCGGGGGACCATGTGGTTGGTGCATGAGGGACGTCGAGACGAGCAGCCATGAATAGCGGGGATCGCCGCCAACTCCTTTCGACCTGGGTCAAGCCGTCCAGCGACAGTGAACAGGCACGCCAAGACCGAGCAGAGCGGATGATTCGTGACGCAATCGATAGCCACAGCGCGTTCGCGGACACGGACGTTTGGGTCTACGCCAAAGGCTCCTACGCGAACAACACGAACGTCCGCCTTGATAGCGACGTCGATATCGTCGTGGAGTGCCGCGATTGTATGTACGTCGACTACGGACCGGGCGTGCAGCAACCCGCGAGCAACGGACCCCCGTACGTCGGAAAGTGGACGCCCGCTCTTTGGCGGAAGGAAGTGACCGCAGCGATCGTGACTCGCTTCGGGTCCGCCAATGTGAACGCGACGGGAGCGATCGCGATCGTGGTCGCGGAGATTTACGGAAGCCGGCCGAGCGCCGACGTCGTTCCGAGCTTTCAGTTTCGGAGATACTGGGACGCCGAGCGAACCCGATATGCCGAAGGCAGCAAGGTGTTCGGCAACGGCAACGGCAAAGAGATCATCAACTGGCCGCAGCAACAGTTGGACAATGGCCGGAAAAAAAACACCGCGACAGGCGGGCGATACAAATACTTTGTGCGGGCGCTCAAGCACGCCGAGAACACTCTCGCCGAAAGCGGCGTCTTCAAGGAGAAGCCGTCCTACTTGATGGAGTGCATCGTGTGGAACGTTCCGAACGCCACGCTCCAAACCGGTGACCTGGACGAGGGCTTTCGAGCGACGCTCGTCTGGCTTTGGGAGCATCTCAAGACCGCATTCGTGGCGGAAGAGTGGTTCGAGCCGAACGAGCGAAAGTACCTGTTCAGCGCCGAGCAGAAGTGGACGGCTGAAGATGCTCGGCAACTGGTCCAGGCGACGTGGAACCTGTTGGGCTACGCCAAGACATGAGCGCCGCCAAGCTCGCGCACGCCGTCACCCTCGTCGTCACGACGCTCTACACGGTCGTCTTGACGCTCAGCCACGCATCGTTGCCGGCGGGGCCCGCGAGGATCCTCTCCTACATTCCAACCGTCGTCGGCTTCGGACTTCTCGTGTTCGACCTCTGGATATGGCGCGCTCCGCTCATCCATCGACTCGTTGGTCGACCTCGGCTTCGGGGGACGTGGCTCGGAACACTGGAGCCCGCGAAGGAGTCGCGCATCCCGACCGGCGGCGACAAAGGGCCGATCCAAGTAGCGTTGGTTATCGAGCAGACATACTGGTCGGTCGGCGTCACGCTGATGACCGCGCAGAGCATGTCGCAATCCACGGCGTCATCGATTCGCTCTGATGCGGAGAGTCCTGGCCGCCGAGTCCTCGCCTACACGTACGCAAACACGCCAGATCAGAAGCACCAAGGTCGTAGCCCCTCGCATCTTGGGGCTGCCGAGCTGCGCGTTGCTGGCCGCCTTCCCACCGAGATTACCGGAAGGTACTGGACCGCCCGATTCACGGCTGGCGACATGAAATTCAAGCGAGTGAACGGAGAGACCGACTACCCATCGCTCGATGCCGTGGTCACCGCCGCCGCGGCGAGCGGCACGACGTAGCAGGTGGAACTTTCTCAGCGTTGACAACGCCGACGCTCGAAGCGAAGGTCACGACGGTCACCGAGTAGCGACGCGCGCTCGCTCTACGCCTTCACGATCACACCATCTGCCGTGATCTCGGCTCGGAAGAACGTCATATGGCGTCCCCGGTTGCGCACGCCCATACGCTCGCGCGCCATCCGTCTCGGCTCGTCGTTCTCAAGCCAGTTGAAGCGGAAACGGCCGATGTCGACGCACCAATTCGCCTCACCGCGATCCTCGTAGGTCAGTCGACGACCTCGGTGAACGATCTCGTGGCGCATGGTGCGGATCTTATCGATGGCCTCCCGCTGTTGGTCGTCCAGCGCTCGCCCGCTCAGCTTTTCGTACTGTCGGAGCCGTCCGGGAAAGTCGCTGCGCGACGCCATGAGCCGCTGCTCGGTCTCCGCGGCCGAGTGAAGTTTGCGCAGCTCGACGCGTAGCTTCTCTTCCAGGAGGACTTCGAGCGCGGTGACCGTACGGCGTACGGCGCCCGAATAGTCGCCACGGTGCAGAAGGCTGTCCGCGTCCCGAAGCGCGACCTCGGCGGGCACCGGCTCGTGCTCCAGCGCCGACGTCACTGCCGCGACGCCGGTGAGCTGTACGACCTCCCAAGGTGCAGCCGGGTCGTCGCGCTTGGAGAAGTCCTTCTGAACGGGGCGCTCGTCGCGCTCGGCTTCTTCGAGGATGCAGACCCGCCAGGCGTCGGCGTTCGCTCGAACGAACCAGATCGGAGCGTCCCAGGGACTGACTTCATGGGCCATCGGGTCGTACGTTGCTGACCGATACGCGTGGACGAGCCGATTCACGACGGGAAGATGCGCCGAGCAGAGTGCGACGAAGTAGTGATCAGCCGTCCGGGCGCGGCCGCCCTTCTCCGTGCGCGCTCTGAGCACGTCTTCCGCAGCGCGAGACTTGATGCGCAGCACGGTTCGGCACTTGCGGTACATAGAAATCCGGCCACTCGAAACCACGCGAGCAACCGCATTCGGCGCGCCGTCGATCGGTCCTTCGTACGCGACGGTCACGCGCGAATCGGCCGCGACCCCCGCGAAGACCTGCACAAAGGAGTCGAAGAGCGCCACCGTGAATCCATGACCCCGCTCGACGACGTTCAGCTCGCCGTTCGGAACGAGCAGCCAGAACGGCAGCTCGACCGTCAGCGTCACGTCAGCCCACGCGGAAGTCAGATCGAGGTTATCGCCGAACGAAACGCTTTCGGGAAGTTGGGTCATGGCCGAGATCCAAACCGAGACACGCAAGCTGCGCCGCGGTGGTGCGCACGTCAATCCTCGCGGAATGGCGCGGCACATTCAGGTCAGCGCCCACGGTCGCGACGGTGCGCCGTCGCGTCGTGAGCGAAGGGCCAGCGTGAAGATTCGAAGATTCGGACCGTCGTTCGCCCAAAGCGGTGCTGTTTCGGCAGCGCGGTCGGACCCATGCGGCCGGCCAGGGGTAGCGTCGCTGGCCGGGGCCACCCCGAAACTGTCCTTGGCCACCGGCAGAGCGAAAAAAGGCAGTGAAAACGTGAGCGGCGTTGCGGCACGGGGCGTGCTCCGCCTCGTCGTGATGAAACTCTCCGCGTGTAGCCGATTCGTCGTGCTCGAAGGCCTGCACATCGACCGCAAGGTGCTTGAGCCCCTCGCGTCATGGGGTGCGGGGCACGGGCTCACCGTACAGGACGCGATCCAGGTCGCCATCTGCGCGTTCAACGAGGGCGCGTGTC
>JAYTOQ010000979.1:0-1912 GCA_043747665.1 Polyangiaceae bacterium
CGTGATGGTCCGCGGCGCTCGTCGTCAGGCATCCTTCGGGTCGGTCGTGCGACGTCCGCCGCCACGCCGTCGACCCTCGGGCCGAGGCGGTAGCTCGCGCCGATCGTCGGCGGTCCGGCGGTCGGCGCCGGCACGTCGCTCGTCGGTACCCGCGCCGGTGCGGGTCCTCGAGACACGGGAAACCCGGGTCGTCGCTCCCGGGGCACGCACAGGCTTTCGCGGACGCATGATATTTCCATCACCCGGCGAGCGTCGGCAGGCCAAGTTTTACGCGAATCTCAGGGGAACCGGCCCGCGGCGGCCAGGAGATCGAGGCGGGCCTGGCGGGCGGCGTCCTCGGCGATCGCGGCCTCGGTGGCGGCGTCGCGGGCTCGGCGCTCGGCATCGACCACCTCGATGTTCGTGGTCGCTCCAGCGCGATACGCGAGCTGCGAGAGCTCGAGCGCTTCTTGCGCGAACCGCGCGGCGTCGCGCGCCTGGGACAGCGCTTCGTCGGAGCGCTGCATGGCCTCGAAGCCGATGCGCACCTCGGAGCGAGCCTGCCGCAGCGCTGCTTCGAGGCGCGTCCTGGCCTCGTCGTACACCGCATCGCGTTCGTGCTTCGCACCGTAACGGAAGCCGCCGTCGTAGAGCGGGAGGGTGAACAGCAGCTGCGCCTGCCAACCCGTGGTCGGCGTCGTGAGTGTCGCAGGCGTCTGGTAAAACGGCTCCGCCACGCCGGTCAGCATCGGCAAGTAATCGACGTACGAGTCCCGCACGGATTTGCGTGCAGAGTCCACGCGTTTCTTGGAGGCTACGATGTCGCTTCGCTTCTGCGCTTCGTCGAAGGCTGCCGTCAGCGTCGGCGGCGCCGCGAGCGAGACGTCAGCCGCGTCGAGAGGCGTGCTCTCCCCGACGAGGATTCCGAGCGCCTCCTGCGCACGCGAGAGAGCCAGCATCTGCTTGTGCACCGTCGTCTCGGTCGACGCTCGCTCCTGCGCTGCGCGCACGGCGTCGAGCCGGTTTCCGACGCCGCCCTCGAGGCGCGATTGCGAGAATTGCTCGTGCGCGCGCGCGGTGTCGCGGGCCTGCACCGAGCTCTCGAGCACGCGCTTCTGACCGATCACCGTGAGGTACGCGCGCCCCGCCAGCAGCGCCACCTGCCGGCGCGTGTCTTCGAGGATGGCCTTGGCGATTTCACGATTGTCCTTCGCGCGCGCGGACTGCACCCACCCGCGCGGCGCGATGATCGGGACGGTGAGCGTGAGGTTCGCGTTCAAGCTGTCCTGCCCTGCGGCGAGGGTGGCGCCGATCTGGCGCGCCGCATCGAGGCGCGTGTACGTGGCGTTGGCATTGAGCGTCGGCAGCCAGCTCGCACGCGCTTGTTCCACCAGCGCCTGGGCGCGTCGCAGCTCAGCGTAGGCGACCTCGAAGGTCGGGTTGTGGGACGTGGCGCGCTGGATCGCGTCCTCGAACGTCACCGTCGGCGGCTTCGTGCCCTGCGTCGGTGTCGGAGGCTGTGACTGGGCCTGGGCGCTTCCGCCGACCAACAACAGCGCGGCAGCAGCCATCATCGATTCACTACGCATGGGATGTCTCGATCATCAGGGATGTCGCGGGAGCCGCTGACGTTGTGCCCAGATACCATCGCTGGCACCCGGCAGAGCGCGGCGGCGACGCTCGACGCTCGACGCCCGACGCCCGACGGTACCCGCAAAGGCCACGGTCTTTTCACGACTGTCCACTGGAGTGGACACCACGCTCGTAGCGGAAACCGCATGATCATGTGGGATTGCATGCCGCGTCGACAAACCGGACGAGGTATCCCTAGCATCCCCCATCGATGCGCGAAGTGTCCGTGCGCATGCTTCACTTCTGTCGCGATCTCGCGCGCGCATCGGATGTCGACGAGCGCGCACTCGTCGCAGGCCTC
>JAYTOQ010000980.1:0-2270 GCA_043747665.1 Polyangiaceae bacterium
GACGACCTCGCATCGTTCGCGATCGCATCGCGCGGCGGCGCCGGTCCGGCGGGCTCTCCGGGATCACGCGGGTCGAACGGCTCGGCGGGCAGCGCCGGAAGCTCGGCGTCCTGTCCCGGCGGGCACGGCGGCAACGGCGGGCCTGGCAGCAACGGCGGCAACGGAACCCCCGGCGGTCCCGGCGGGCCGGGTGGTCTGGGCGGCGACGTCGTCGCGCACGTCTCGTGCGCCACTGGTGACTGCGGCGCGGTGGCGAGCGTCGTGAAGAAGATGGTGCGCAGCGAAGGCGGCCCGGGAGGTCCCGGCGGACAGGGTGGCGCCGGCGGCTCGGGCGGTTCCGGCGGTCCCGGCGGCAGCGGGTCCTCGTGCATGGACTCGCAGGGGCACTCGCAGTTCGCCTCGGGCGGCTCGCCCGGATCGCAAGGCTCTCCCGGATCGCCGGGCGCCAACGGTTCGCCGGGGGCACCAGGACAGCCCGGCCGCACCGACATCCGCGTCGCCGAGTGAGCGCCACACGCGGGCGAGCGCTATGGTTCGCCCCGATGCCGATCCTGCGCTTCCTCGGTTTCCTCCTCGACCTCCTCTTCTATCCGCTGCGTCTGCTGAAGCGCGGCCGCATGGTGCCGGACGGCACGTTCGTCACGCTCGAGGTGGACGGTGCGGTCGCCGACATGGTGGCGAAGCCGCGCTTCTGGGAGCTGCGCGCGAAGAAGGCCCTGTCGCTCAACGACGTGCGCGAGATTGTCGACCACCTCGTCGCGGACGTGCGGGTGCGTGGCCTGGTGATCACCATCAAGTCGCTCGGCGCCGGCATGGCGACGTCGGTCTCGCTTCGCGCGCAGCTCGCTCGCGCCCGCGCCGCCGGCAAGGAGGTGGTCGTGCACCTTCCGCTCGGCGGCGGGACCAAGGAGGTCATCGTCGCCAGCGCGGGCACCAAGGTGTTCCTCGGTCCGGCGGCACAGCTCGCGGCGCTCGGGTTCGCGTCGCGCACGCGCTACGTGAAGAACGCGCTCGACAAGGCCGGCATCGTCCCCGAGGTCTATGCATGCGGCGAGTACAAGTCGGCCGGCGAGTCGCTGGTGCGTGACTCGATGAGCGACGCGCAGCGCGAGCAGGTCGGCAAGCTCCTCGACCGCTTCGACGGCGCGCTGCTCGATTCGATCGCGGAGGGCCGCAGCGTCTCGCGCGAGCGCGCACGCGCCATCGTCGACGGCGGACCGTACTTCGGCGAAGCGGCGATCGAGATCGGCCTCGCCGATGCCGTCGCCTACGACGACGAAATTCCGGCGCTCCTCGGGCTTCCGCGCAGCGAAAAGCCGGGCCCGATGACCGAGGGCACGGTCGACGGTCACGTCTATCTCGCCGCGAAGAAGCGCCCGTTGCTACGTCGCCTCGGCCGTGCGCCGGTCATCGCGGTCATCCAGGTGCACGGCGCGATCGCGCATGCGTCGTCGCAGTTCGGCAACTTCGCGACCGACGACAAGTTGGCGCGCATGGTGCGTCTCGCGCGCGTCGACAAGCGCGTGAAGGGCGTCATCCTCCACGTCGACTCTCCTGGCGGTAGCGCGCTCGCTTCCGACCGCATGCATCACGAGATCGTGCAGCTCGCCCGCGAGAAGCCGGTGGTCGCGTGCATGGCCAACGTCGCGGCGAGCGGGGGTTATTACGTGGCGGCGCCGGCGCACAAGATCGTGTGCGAGGCAGTGACCATCACAGGATCGATCGGGGTGGTCGGCGCGCGGCTCACCATGGAGCCGCTCATGGCGAAGCTCGGGATCACCACCGAGACGGTGCAGCGTGGCGCACGCGCCGGTCTGCTCTCGTCGAGCGCGCCGCTGTCGGAGGACGAGCGCGCGGCGCTGATGCGTGAGCTCGAGGCCACGTACCGCACGTTCGTCCGCGTGGTCGCGCAGGGTCGCAAGATGAAGGTCGACGAGGTCGAGCCGCTGGCGCGCGGCCGCGTCTACACCGGCGAGGACGCAAAGGCCGCGGGCCTCGTCGACGTGCTCGGCGGCTTCGACGTCGCTCTCCGCGAGCTCCGCGCCTTGATGCCGGCGGACGTGCGTGACGACGCGGAGGCGCACGTCATCCGCGCGCCGCGACGCGCGCTGCCGCTCATGGAGCCGCCCGCGGAAGGGGAGGCGGGCCGTCGCGCAGCCTCGGCGCTGCTGAGCACGTTCCTGCCGGGGCCGGAGCGCATCATCGTGGAGCTGGCCGCGACCGGCGATCGCGTGCTGGCGCTGTGGACGGGCGGCGACGGTGGGGCCTGA
>JAYTOQ010000981.1:0-6990 GCA_043747665.1 Polyangiaceae bacterium
CTATCCCGCATCCGAGGGTTGGAGGCGTGAGGTCTTCGCGTGGCGCTTGAGCCACACGATCATCAAGGTTCCGCCGAGGATCCCGAACGGCGCCATGAAGTAGAAATAGTAGTCCCAGCTCCGGTCGAGCAGTCGTCCGAGCAAGTAGCCCGCCAGGCTGCCGCCGAAGTACTGGAACGCGTCGATGATGCCGAATGCGAAGCCCGTCGTACGACGGCCGCCGATGTCCATCGCTGCCGCCGTGCCGAGGAGCGAGTGCGTGGCGTTCGCCGTGAACGAGATCAAGACGAGGAACACCACCGCGGCCGTCGAGGAATGAAACTGCGCGGCGAGCAGGATGATGGCCGTCTCGAGGAAGTAGAGCCCGGCCGCCACCGGCGCGCGCTTGCCGCCGAAGACCACGTCCGAGACGTAGCCCGAGACGAGCGAGCCGGCCGACGCGACGAACGGGATCAAGAACCCGAGGAACTGCAGCTGCGTGGAGTGGAGGTCCGCGTGATGGACGTCCTGCATGAACCGGGGAAACCACTGATCGATGCCCTGGCGGACCGCGCCCGTGCACGCATACGCGCACGCCACGAGCCAGATGGCGCGGTTGCGGAGGACCGTGCGCAGCACCTCGCGCAGCGGCGCTCGCTCGTCCTCGCGATCGGGGCGGCCTGCCGCGCGATCCTCGACGAGCTCCGCGTGGCGCGCGTCGTCGGTCTCCACCTCGGGAAAACCGGCCTCGGCGGGCGTGTCCTTCGTGAAGAGGAGCACTCCGATCGCGAGCGCGGCCGCGATGAGCGAAGGCGTCCAGAAGAGCCAGCGCCAGTGCAGCGGCGGGATGCGCATGATCCCGAGGAACGTGAAGCCCGCGAGCAGCGCCGGCCCCAGCGAGAAGATCCCGAAGCGCCCCGCGTTGATCATGAAGCCGAAGATGCCGGCGAAGCGCCCGCGCTCCTTCGCGTAGAACCACGCGGCGTTGACCTTCACCATGCCCGGCCCGCCGAAGGCCTGGAGGTATCCGTCGACGCCACGGATGGCGATGAAGAGGCCGAGCAATCCCGCGAACGAGGCGGCGCCGAACGCGAGGTTCATCACCACGGTGCCGGCCGCGCCGATCAACATCGCGCGCTTGCCGCCAAGGCGATCGGCGAGCAGGCCGTTGATCACCTGGCCGCACGCATACGCGAGGAGCGCGGTCGTGATGATCGCGCCCATGTCGCCCTTGGTGAAGCCGTACTCCTTGCTCATCGCCTCGTTGGCGAGCGGCAGGTTGTACCTGCACATGTAGAACGAGGTGTAGAGCAGCCCGAGGAATGCCCAGTTTTGTCCGCGGCGCCGGCGAAAACCGGGCGGAAGCACGAGCCTGTCCCGCTCCAGAGCGCGCCTCGCTACCTCGAGGTGGGCGCGGCCGGCGCGGCCGGCGCGGCCGGCGTGGCGGGCGCGATGCGACCCGCGAAGAACCCCACCGACGCGGCGAGGAGCACGAACAGCGCGACCGCGAGGCCCGCGATGAACGCGGTGCGCGGCGTGACGTGCAGGCGATTGGTCTCCCCGTAGCGGCGCTTGCGATCGACCTCGACGACGGGCGCGGACGAGCGGCCCGGCGTCTGGATCACCATCGGGCTCAGGCGGGGCAGCATCGAGCCCATCGGCGTCGGTGTCCCGGGCGTGGAGCGGATCGGCGGCAAGCTGAGCGGATCGATCGCGTCGATCTCGACGCTGTCGATGCGGACGATGGTTACTTGCGGACCGATCAGCGGACTGTCGTCGTCCTCGCGCGGACCGGGGAGCGAGTCTCGCTCGCGGCGCGGATCGTTCTCGTTCGGCGGGATCTCGGGCTCCGAGCGCAGCGCGCGCCGCGTGCCACTCTTCGTGCGCTTCAGCGCCTCTTCGAGCTGCGCGCGCGAGATCTTCTGCGTCGCGGCCGGATCAGCCGAGCGCGGATCGGGCCGGGCTGCCGGCATTTCGACGATGTCTATCGGCCTCGGTCGGCCCGGTGCGCGCTTCACTTGGAGCGAGCATAGCAGCGCGACGTCCTCGAGTGGATGGGCCGGGGCGCGATCGCGGTCACCTCGACATACGCGGAAGGAGCCGCGCCCACCTGCGGCACGAGAGCGCGAGAGACACGGGAGCCTTCGTTGGAGCATCCTAGGGCACGCCGATGTCCTGGTTCGGAGCTCTCACGCTCGGGGGGTGGCTCACGGTGGTCGTCACCGCGCTGGTCATCCGTTCGCGTCCGTTCGCGATGTTCGTGGGGGTGCTGGTCGGCGTCTACTCGCTCGTGGCTGCGGCAATGGCTTCGCGGTTTGTGGCGATCATGCCTATTTTTATGGCATTTCATGGGGCGGTGTACGTGAACTTCCTCGCGCTGGCGCGGCCGCGCATGAGGCCGCTCGCGTTTCGGCTGGTGGTGAGCTGGCCGGCGTCGTTTTTCGTCGCGGGCACGCTGCTCGCGATCCCGTGGGCTGTGCTCACCGCGGTCGGGCTTCGTCCCTGGGCGCCATGGCTGCCCTACGCGTTCGCCGCGGTCGGCGTGCTGCAGTCGCTCACGACCAAGCGCGAGGAGATCGACCTCGTCATCGGCGGCCCGGCCGGACCGCGAGCCGAGCGACTCGCGCCGCATCCTCACGGCAGCGCTCGCGAGGAGCGACCGCTCCGCATCGTGCAGATCACCGATCCGCACATCGGGCCCTTCATGTCCGTGGCGCGCCTCCGGCGCATCGCTCAGCGCGCCGTCTCGGCCAAACCCGACCTCGTGTTTCTCACCGGCGATTTTCTCACCATGGAGTCCCACAGCGATCCCGACCTCTTGCTGACTGCGCTCGAGCCGCTGCGCGCTCTCCCGGGCAAGGTCTTCGCGTGCCACGGAAATCACGACCACGAGGCGCCCGATGTCGTCGCTCGCGCGCTCTCGAAGAACGGCATCGTTCTCCTCGTCGACGAGGAGCGCGACGTGGAGACAGACGCCGGTCGGGTGCAGATCGTCGGGATGGATTTCGCGTTCCGCGATCGCGCCGCTCACCTCGCGCGCGTCTGCGCCGCGCATCCGCGGAAGCCCGGCATGCTGCGTATCGTGCTGCTCCATGATCCGGGCGCCTTCCGGCATCTGCCGCCCGGCGAAGGCGATCTGGTCCTCTCCGGGCACACGCACGGCGGTCAGGTCGGCCTCTTGAGCCTCGGTCTTCCCTGGACGTTCCTCCGGCTCTTCGGCGACAAGGTCCCCGACCACGGCTTCTGGGCGCGCGGCACCGACCGCATGTACATCCATCGCGGCACCGGTCACTACGGCTTCCCGCTGCGCCTCGGCGTGCCCGCCGAGGAAAGCCTCGTGCGCGTTCACCGCAAGGCGTGAACGCCGAGCACCGACGGCAATGGAAGCATCTTGCTGTGCTCGTTCGCGAGCACGACCACGAGGGTGAGCGCACCATTCTCCACGAGGCCATGCAGCATGCCCAGACGATGCTCCTTGCCGTAGAAGGTCGACGGTTGGAAGCACACCGAGACCACGCGATCGACGCCGAGGGCCTGCACGACGCTGGCGGGCTGCTCGAGGGGTCTGCAGGGCTCGCCGTCGGTCAGGTTCGCGGCCGCGGACATGACGATCTGCGGCAACACCTTCGCGGACGAGTCATCGAGCTTCTCCATGGTGAACGAGTACAGGAGCTCGCGGTCGGCCGGCGCTCCGGCCTTTGCCGATGACGGACGTCCTTCCCAGTCGAAGCGCGTGACGTTCCGGCGGAGGACCTTCCACGTGAAGCCCTCCGCGAGCATCGTCAGACCGAACTGATTCGCGACGAGCTGAAGCGTCTCCGGCACGGGTGTCACCGGACCCGACGCCGGCTCGGACGGTGACGCTGCCGATGTCGTCCGCGACGCCGTCGCCGTCGCAGCTCGCGGTCCCCCGAGCTCCGGAGGATGACCGCACGCGATCGACGACGCCACCAGCACGAGCACGAGCACGAGCGCGAGGGCCTCGGCCGCGAGTGCCGCGGGCTCGCGCACGCTCATGGTGACGACGCGCTTAGCGCGACGGCCAGCGCCGTGAGCGTCGCGCCGGTGCTCTCCTCGACCTTCACCGTCGCGCGCTCCTCGCCGCGCACGGGGCCGCGATTGACGATCACGATGGGGATGTTCCGCTCCGCCGCGCGGAGCAAGAAGCGATAGCCGGAGAAGACCGCGAGCGACGTGCCCGCCACGAGCAAGGCGCCAGCCCCGTCGATCGTCGCATAGGCGTCTTCGACGATCGGACGCGCCACATTGTGACCGAAGAACACCACGTTCGGCTTCAACGTCCCGCCGCACATAGGCGCGACACAGATCGGCGGCTGGAACTGCTCGACGATGTCGTCGGGAAGGTCAGCGTCGCCGTCCGGCGCCATCGGCGTGGGGCCGGAGAGCCACGCAGGGTTGTTCTCCTGCATGCGCGCCTGGACGGCGTCGCGCGCTTCGATGACGCCGCAGTCGAGGCACACCACCTCGGCGAGCGCGCCGTGGAGCTCGATGACACGCGAGCTGCCGGCCTGGTGATGCAGCCGATCGACGTTCTGCGTGATCAAGCGCGCGACCACGCCGCGCTGCTCGAGCGTGGCGAGCGCGGCGTGCGACGGGCCTGGTCGTGCGAGACGAAAGCGCTCCCACCCGGCCATCGCCCGCGCCCAGTAACGCCGTCGCAGCGAGGCCGATCGCACGAAGTCCGGTCCATGGATGGGCCGCCGCACGCGCGTGAGGGCGGCCGGGCTGCGGTAATCGGGGATGCCCGACTCGGTGCTCACACCGGCGCCGGTCAGGGCCACGATCGGCCCGTTCCGTAGGCATTTCACGGCGTCTTCGAGATGCACGCGGTCAAGGTTAGCAGGCCGTGGAAACGATGTAGCCCATCCGGGTGACGGGCAGGGATCCGCGCATGACTCACCATGGCTGGATGCCTGCAACGACGACGCACCGTCCGCCAGCGCAACGACGTCAAGAGGAGATGCCCGAGTCGCAGCGAGCGACGATCCCGTCGCCGCAGCCGTTTCCGCGCATCGCCTCGGGCAAGGTTCGGTCGCCCGGCGCGTACCGCTTCGTCGACGGCGAGCCGCAGGAAGATCCCCAGAGCCGTCGCTGAGCAAGCGAGCTCGCGCTATACGTCGCCTCGGTGAAGGGCATCGACGGATGGTTCTCGGAAGATGAAGGCCGCTGGTACGCCCGCTTCGCGCGCGGGCTCCGCGGCGGGATCTTCGTGGAGGTCGGGTCGTGGAAGGGCAGGAGCACGTCCTTCGCCGGGCCCGTCTGCAACGCCAACGACACACGGCTCGTCTGCGTCGATCACTGGAGCGGCTCGCGTGACGTCCTCGCCGATCGCTATGCGTCAGCGCTCGCGGTCGAGGACGTCGAGGCCACCTTCCGCGCGAACATGAGCATGCTCGGCATCGTCGTCGAGGTCATCGCCGCTTCTTCCGTGGTGGCGGCGGCGCGCTTCTCGCCGGGCAGTGTTGATCGCGTCTTCCTCGATGCGAGCCATGATCACGACAGCGTCGCCGAGGACCTCCGCGTCTGGAGCGAACGGCTCAAGCCGGACGGCCTGCTCGCCGGTCACGACTACGCCGACAAGCATCCCGAGGTCCGCGCTGCCGTGGACGAGCTTGCCGCCGAGCGTGACCTCGTGGTCCGCCGCGGTCCGCGCTCGATCTACTGGCTGGAGCCTCGCGCTGCGGCGGGGGCGCGCTAGTCCCCCGGCGCACGGCGATCTGCTCGACCTGACTGGGCGTCGCCCTGACTCCACCCTCGGCCTGCCCTCATGGGGAGATATTGCCGCACGGCGGCGTAGATGCCGGCATGAAGCGGTCTCTCCTCGCGTTCACGGCGTTCGGCTCGGTCATCGTGGCGTGTGGCGGCTCGATGCCGTCGATCCCGGCGGGCACCCCGTCGCGCGCGTCCGGCCAGAGCTCCTTGATGGACAAGACGGTCGCCGGTCAGAACAAGTGCAATTCGAAGAGCGCGGACCGCCCGTTCATCATCGAGTGGGACGCGACCGACCTTTCGCAGTTCGAGTCGGTCACGAGCAACGACATCGTGTTCGTCCGCTACGAAGGCTGTGAGCTGCACGTCATCGATTCGTGCCGCAACGACTCGGTCAAGGGCGCGCTCGGCGCATACAAGACCGTCGACTGGACGAGCGGGTCGGTCGAGAAGATGGACATCTCGAACGAGGGCGAGCTCTACGCGAAGCTGCCGCTCGGCGCCGCCACGCTCGGGGGCCGCGTGTCCGCCGGTGAGCAGTTCCACATGGAGTACTTCGTCAGCGGCGTGCGCACCGCGACGCGTCCCGTCGTGTACCGCGCCGACCTCGACACCGTCGCCGGCTGCAAGGGCGCGACGCACTTCGTCTACGCCTACCAGCTCGGCGCGTTCGCGCTCGGCAGCAAGAAGAACATCAACGCCGAGGCGACCGCCACGGTGTGGGGCTTCGGCGGCGGCGGCTCCTCGAAGCAGGCGAACGCCGCCGAGAAGCGCGCCGGCGTCCTCGAGTCGTGCCGCGGCGAGAGCGCGAAGGAGACGCAAACGTGCAAGGCGCCCATTCGCCTCACGCTCCGCGAGATCGACGGCGGCTCCGATCCCGACGCCAAGGCGGCGGTCGCCCCGGAGACCCCGGACGCGCTCAACCTCGCCGGCAAGGTCGACGCGAAGATGAAGCGCAACGAGAAGGCCCAGGGCCACGTCGACGCGGCGCGCGCCAAGAGCAATGCTCGCGACGGCAAGGGCTGCCTCGCCGAGCTCAACGCCGCCGACAAGCTCGATCCGCGACCGGGCGTCGTCTCGACGAACCCGGGCTCGTACTGGTCCAGCATGCGCGCCAACTGCCTGATGATGTCGGGCCAGTGTCCCGCCGGCCGCCAGCTGATGCGCAAGTACATGGAGAAGAACATGTCCGCGCAGATGGGCCCCGAGGCCATCGACACGCACGTGGACGCGGTCGCAGCAATGATGTGCCAGGGCGGGAACCTCGCGCCGCGCGATCAG
>JAYTOQ010000982.1:0-1651 GCA_043747665.1 Polyangiaceae bacterium
GCGCCGAGCTTCTCTCGACGAGCGATGGTCCCGAACAGCGCCTCGAGCATCGTCAGATCGACCTCGATTCGCCGTCGCGCATGGTCGTCCCGGACGACCCCTGCCGCCTCCGCCTCCGGCTCGAGCTCGGTGATGAGCGGCGCCTCGAGCGCCGCCGGCACGTCCTTCTGGCGCGGGAGGAACTTGCGACGGTTGACGCAGAGATATACGCGCGCCGACGTGGGTGCGGTGGCCGCTTTCGAAACCGCGCCCATGTCGACGTCGACGCGCTGGGCGCCGAAGCGGAAGGCGAAAACGAATTCGAAGCGCACGGTGGCGCGCGCACCGCTCTTCACCTCGTCGAAGTGGCCGCGAAACTCCGGTGTGTCGGTGCAGCGCGCGACCTCGCCGAAGAAGCTGCGTCCGACCACCTGGCCCCGATCCAGACGGGCGAATCGCGCTTCGGCCATGTTGTAGCGAGCGATGCGCCCGTCGGCGTCGAGCCCGATCACGCCGAACGGCAGAGCGTCGAGCTCCTCGTCGCCGAGCGCATCGAGACGATCGGGATCGAACGAGGCATAGAGCCTCTCGCTCACGGGGGGCTTCGAGGCGGTGGGCGCCGCAGCAGATATCGCCGTCATGATTCCTCCCGGGTCGCATCGATGATCTCGAGCATGTCGCGGCATCGCGTCTCGACATCACTACGCATCACAACGAAGCGCGGTGAATGCCGGATGGCCTCGAGCAACGGGCAGCCGTCGAGCCAGGCGAGGTCGATGAACCCGCGCGTCGAGGTGGCGGACTCCACGGCGTCGAGCGCGCGGACCAGGTCGCCGCCCACCATCGCGAGCTCGGCCTCGACGCGAAGCGCCGCTGCCGTACGTCGCGCGGCCGCCGGATCGGCCTCCGCGAGCCATGCGAAGTAGTCGACGCCGACGGCTCGGGGGTCTTCCAGCACCGCGTCGAGGACGTAGCCCGCGCGCTCGCTGCGTTCAAAGGAGAGGGTTGCGAGGTCGGCGCGAAGTGCCTCCGCGCGCGCGCGGTCGGCGCTCCACAGAGCGAGGCGAGCGGCCACGAGCCATCCCTCCGCCGACGACGTGCGATGGCTCAGCACCTCGTCGACGATGGCGTTCGCCTGATCGAAGGCGCCGGCCATGCCGGCAGCGAGCGCGCGATCGAGACGTGGCTCCAGCAACGCGGGCTCGAGCACCGTGGCTCTCCGGAGGTGGCGCTCTGCGCGTGCTGTGACGCCGGCTTCGAAGAGCATGCGCCCACGAATCGCGCGCACCCGCGCGTAGCCCGGCATGACGCGGCCCGCACGCGCGACGTCGGTCACGGCTCCGCACGGATCGCCGAGCTCGAGGCGCGCCGTCGCGCGCGCCAGCCACGCCTCGCCGAGCGCGTCCGTGACGGCGATCACGCGCTCCGCCATGCTCACCGCTTCGCGCAGGTCGGACGACGGCGTCTCGGCGTCGCGGAACCGATCCACGAGCGTCGCCGCATAGCCGGCGAGGATCCACAGATCGTCGGGGGTGCGGGCGATGGCGCGCTCGAACAGCGCGACAGCACGATCCATCGCGAACGGGACGGTCGCTCGGCTCTCGAAGCGCGCGCGCAGCCAGAGATCGAGCGACTCGCCGTCGGCGAGCCCGCCCGGGAGCGTCGGCGTGTT
>JAYTOQ010000983.1:0-4591 GCA_043747665.1 Polyangiaceae bacterium
GCGATTGTCTGGCACACGACATGTAGGCGTCTGTGTCTATGCTGACCCGCCGCCTCTCCTCTCTCTCGCCCGTCGCGCTCCTCGGTCACCTTGCGGTCGCGGCGCTCGGCGGCTGCGCGGCTCCGGCCGACGATTCGACCGGAGCATCGAGCGATGCGGTCACGACGAGCACGGACGCGAGCCGGCTCGTCGACATCCCGTTCTACTTCTCGGTCCCGAAGACGGCCATCACGACGGAGATCAACCGGCGCGGCTACTCCTACCCGACGGTCTGGAATCCCTCGACCGAGGTCAAGGAGTCCGGCCTGCGCGTCATCGCGATCCGGCAGCAAGGCACGAGCCCCGCCGCGAAGCGCGCGGCGCGCGGCGACATGGCCAGGCAGCTCGCGAAGGCGGGCGTCCTCGAGGACGGCGACATCGCGCTCACGTTCCGCCCCGAGCTCCAGGGCACGCTCGCGTATCCGCACATCCAGATGGGCGCGACGCACGCGAGCCTCGTCTACACGCAGAACGGCGAGGCGTTCAACGTCGACAGCCCGCTCGACGGCGAGTACGTCGGCCAGTTCAGCACGCTGCACTTCACGGGCGGGACCAGCGCGTCCGGCGAGGTCGACAACGGCGTCGACGCCCTGCACATCCTCCGCCCCAGCGGCTTCGACGACGCGCGCCGCGCGCAGCTCCAGAAGTGGGCCTCGTCGGTCGCGAAGAACCGCGCGTACGGCAAGGTTCGCTTCCAGAAGGACTACCTCACGCCGATCTTCGCGGCAAAGCGCATGACCACTACGCAGACCGTCACCGAGCTCGGCAAGATCATCCTCGGTGCCGGCACCATGGATCTGCCGATGTACTGCTCGGAGTTTGCGTGGCACATGCTCGCCCTGTCGGCGTGCACCGAGACGCAGATCCACGACGCGGGACCCGAGGGCGCGGCGTGCGTGAAGCCCGTCTTCGCGCCCATGCAGCTCGCAGCGACCGATGCCGGATCGACCGGCCTCACCGAAGGACCGCTCGTCTCGATCCTCGCGGCGCCCGTCGCCGACCGCGATGCGCTGGTGCGCCAGATCTTCGTGGCCGGTGACGCCGCCAGGCTCTCCTCGGGTCATCGCGCGGTCGCCGAGCAAGTGGCGCCGCTCATGGCCGGCCTCTCGCAGTACTACGGCGCACGCGCGCAGGGCGCGGGCGTCGAACAGACGAGCGACGCGGCCGGTCAGCTCAACGCCGGCGTCCAGAACGTCCCGAACTACTCGCCGACCTCGTTCCTCGTGAATGCCGTCCAGCCCGCCGGCCTCCGCAAGATCGACTACGTCGCGACGGTGGTCTTCGTCGACAGCGACGCCGACCTCGCGAAGGCCAAGCATCTCGCGATGCCCAGCCGGTCGTCGATCCCGCAGTGATCGCCGCTCGCTGATCAAGCCGTTCCTCGTGAGCGTCGCGCGCTTTCATCGCTCGTATGGCGAGGCGCTGCACATCACGGGGCCACGCGACGGTGATACCGCGGCGTCGGATCCAGACGCCGCCGTGCGGCGCTCGCTCGCCGTGCTTTTCGAGCCGCTTTCGCTCCGCGCCGGCGGCACGGACACGTACGACTCGGTCGACGACGATACGATCGTGAGCGTCTACTTATAGAGGCTCAGTTCGGCGCGCAGCGCGCAGCGCGGTGGCCGTGACAGCGACTGTTCCGCTGCCGCTCCAGCTTCCGCCGGCGCTTCGTGGCGGCGTTTCTGCCGCGCTTCAGCCGTGATCCCAGGACTGGCCTCGAGCCGCCGGCGTAGGGTCACCCACCCGCGGCGGCGCCGGCAGGTGCGGCCGGAGCGCCACGGCCGGGACAATCGCGGACCCCGGGCGTCGACGTCGAACCCTTCCAGACGCGATGACCGCCATATCCGATAGCCGTCGGGTGGCGCGCGGGGGTACTCTCACGAGAGCTTCCACGGACCGCTTGCCGCAGCTTTTTTCAGTTCGGATCGATGACGCCACGACGGAGGAACGAACCTGATGAACATCTCCATCACCTTCCGACAGATGGATGCCACAGATGCGGTCAAGGGATACGCGACCGAGAAGATCGCGAAGCTACAGAAGTTTCTCAGGCAACCGCTGCACGGATCGGTGACTCTCAGCTGTCAGAAGACTCTTCACATGGCAGAAGTGGACGTGCACGCGGGGAGCGACCACTTTCATGCGCACGAATCATCGGAGGACATGTACGCGTCGATCGACAAGGTGATCGACAAGCTCGAACGGCAGATCCGCGAGGTCCACACCACCCACAAGCAGAAGGGTGCTGAGCGCGCGTCGGATCGATTGCTGCCTGACGAGCCCGAGAAGGACTAGCCAGCCCCACGGAGAACCACCGCATGCGACGACGTTGCGTCGTCGATGTGCGGCCCCCCCTCATCATGCGTCTCACGGACCTACTCTCGCCGGAGCGCGTCGGCATCAGGCACGCAAACGGCCGCGAATTCGGTGAATTCGACAAGCACAAGGCCATCGCGTTGCTCGCATCGATGTTCGGCGAGCACGACGGCGTCACCCCGGAGGAGATCGAGCGCGTTCTCCTCGAGCGTGAAGCACTCCAGTCCACGGGCATCGGCGAAGGGGTCGCCATCCCGCACGGAGCGCTTCCACAGCTGAAGGAGCAGGTCGCTGCTCTCCTCATCGTCCCCGACGGCGTCGAGTTCCAGGCCATCGACGACGCCAAGGTGTCGATCCTCTTCGGCGTCATCGGACCGAAGCGCGCGACCGGCGAGCATCTCAAGACGCTCGCGCGCGTATCGCGGCTGCTCCGGAGCAAGGAGTTCCGCGGGCGGCTCGTCGGAGCGTCTTCCGCGATGAACGTCTTCGAGCTCATCAAGGCTTCGGAGCCGGAGCCACGTGAGGAGACGGAGAAAAAGGGCGCGCCGTGATCACGGCGCGCAAAGGGGGGGTGCGTCCATGACGGCGCCGGGGGAATCGATGCCGCCGCCGATGGTGGAGGTCACCGTCGGCGAGCTCTTGGCCGACGCGCGCCTCGGCGCCGAGCTCACGCGGCTCGCCGGCGAGGCGGGTCTCGGTCGCCCCGTCCGTCATCCGCGCGTGCAGAAGAGCGGCCTCGCGCTCGCCGGCCATTTCTACGGCGTGGTGCCCACGCGCGTGCAGGTCCTCGGAGAGACCGAGCTCTCGTTCCTCGAGACGCTCACGACCGCGGCTCGAGGCGAGGCCGCGCGCGGCTTCTTCTCGCTCGGCCTCTCGTGCGTGGTGGTGACGCGGCGCGAGGAGCCGCCCAAGCCGATCGTGCAGGCGGCCGAGGCCACCGGCACGCCGCTCTTCATGAGCGCGGCGCGGTCGAGCCGCACCATCAACATGCTGCACGGCGTCCTCGACGAGATGCTCGCGCCGACGACGACACTGCACGGTGTGCTCGTCGACGTCTTCGGTATCGGGCTCCTGCTCGTCGGCAAGAGCGGCATCGGCAAGAGCGAGTGCGCGGTCGAGCTCGTGCTCCGTGGCCATCGCCTCGTCGCCGACGACGTCGTTCGTTGCGAGTGGCGCCCGCCCGGCATGGTCTTCGGCGCTCCCGCCGACATGCTCCGTCACCACGTGGAGGTGCGCGGCCTCGGCGTGCTCAACATCAAGGATCTCTTCGGCGTCACCGCCGTTCGTGATCGCAAGCGCGTCGACATCGTCGTGCAGCTCGACGAGTGGGACGAGAAGCGCGAGTACGATCGGCTCGGCGTCGACGACCAGTTCTTCACCATCCTCGGCACCCCGGTGCGCCTCGTCACCGTGCCCGTGCGACCCGGTCGCGACATGGGCGCCATGCTCGAGATGGCAGCGCGCAACGAGCTTCTTCGGCGCGCCGGCAAGCACAGCGCACGCGAGCTCCTCGCGCGCCTCGAGGAGAACGCGGGCCTCGCGCCCGAGGTGGCCATCGAAGATCAACCGGAGAGCGTCATCACCGCGCCGGTCGTTCCTCGGCTCGCACTCCACGCATTCCACGCACCGCCACCGCCACCGCCGCCGCCACCGCCACCGCCGCCGCCGCCGCCGCCGAACAGCAGCCTCGCGCGGCCGGACCCCTCGTGGCAGGACCGCAACGATGACCGAGATTCCGATGGTCCCGCGTCGGGGCCGATCCCTGGTCCCGGACCGCGGCCCGGCTACGACCGTGGCAGCAACGAGAGCTCCGCGTGGATACCCGCGGTGCGTCCCAAGGGAGGCGGCGAATGAGCGACTCACCCTCGACGCCCGTCCCCTCGCCTCGCCCGGGGTCCGTCTCCCGCGCTCCCGGCGAACCTCGGAAGCCGATGGTGGTGGTGGTCACGGGTCTCTCCGGCGCGGGACGCACCACCGCTCTGCATGCCCTCGAGGACCTCGGCTTCTTCTGCATCGACAACCTGCCCACCGCACTCGCGCCCGACGCCGTCGCGCTCTGCGAGAACGGCGGCATCACGCGCGTCGCCTTCGGCATGGACGTGCGCGTTCGCGTCTTCCTCGGTCAGGTGGGCCGCGTCCTGTCGACGCTCGAAGACGGCGGCCGCCGCGATCTTCACGTGCTCTTCCTCGATGCCTCCGACGAGACCATTCTCCGTCGCTTCAGCGAGACGCGGCG
>JAYTOQ010000984.1:0-4411 GCA_043747665.1 Polyangiaceae bacterium
AACTGCGCAGAGGGCTGGTACGAGCTCGCTCCTCCCGCGCGCGGCTTCGTCTGCGGCAAGTTCGCGACCACGGACGAGCACAGCAGGGAGCTCAAGTTCGCGCCCCATGTACCTTACATCGATCGCAACCTTCCCTACGAATACGGACTGAACCTCACGCCGGGCACGCCGCTCTACCGTCGCATCCCGCTGAAGAGCGAGCGTCGCGACAACGAGAAGACGCTCGCGATCGGCAAGGGTCACAAGGCGAGCGACATCGCCAAGAAGCTCCAGGAGAACGGCGAGGCGCTGCCCGCTTATCTCAAGGACACGAGCAGCGCGAAGCCCACCGTGCGCTTCGACGACCTCAAGGGCGAGTCCGACCTCATCGCCACGCACATGCTGAAGGGCTTCTACCTCTCGATCGATCGCAAGGTCGATGCACGGTCGGGGCTCTTCTGGCACACGACGAGCGGCTTCTTCGCGCCGAAAGACCACCTGATCGTCCACGACGGGAAAACCGAGTTCGAGGGTGTCGACCTCTCCTCACCCACCGAGAAGCGCAAGCTGCCGCTGGCGTTCGTGGTGGGGACGCGGGCGCGCACCTGCGAGCTCGACCTCGACAACAAGAGCGTGAAGCGCGGCGACAAGATCGAGCGCTTCTCCATCTTGAGCCTGACCGGCAAGCGTCAGGCGATCGAGGACCGCGTCTACTACGAAACGGACAAGGGCTTCTGGGTGCGCGACTTCGACGTGGCCGTCGTCTCGCGGCCGTTGGTGCCCTCCGACATCGTGAAGGACGAGCGATGGGTGGATGTCGACCTCTCATCGCAGGCCCTGGTCGCGTTCGAGGGCGACAAGCCCGTATACGCGACGATCGTCTCCACCGGCCGGCACAATGCCGATCCCGAGAAGGACCATCGCACCGTCGAGGGCAGCTTCCGCATCCGCGAGAAGCACGTCACGGTGACGATGGACGACGACGGCGCCTCAGACGGCACGTACCGCATCGAGGACGTCCCCTGGGTCATGTACTTCGAGAAGAGCTTCGCGCTGCACGGCGCGTTCTGGCACTCGAGCTTCGGTCGCGAGCGTAGCCACGGCTGCGTGAACCTGACGCCCCACGATGCGCGCCACGTCTTCGGATGGGCGGGCCCGCAGCTTCCCGAGGGCTGGCACGGCGTGAAGGCGACGAAGGAAAACCCGGGCACGCGCGTCATCGTGCACAAGTAGGCGCGAGCGCGCGGTCAGTGCTGCGACTGGCAAACGAAGCAGTTGCCGGTCTTGCAGTCGTCCTTCTGCACGCAGGTCCCGAGCTTGCCAGGCGAGAATTCGCACGACTGACCGACCTTGTCGCACGCGCCCGATGCCGTGGGCGCGGGCGTCCTCTTGTCGTCGGGCGGGCACGCGAGGAGCGCCGCAGCGAGGAGCGCGACGATGACTGCCGTGCCGAACGAGCGCGCGAGGAGGGAGGGAGCGGGCATCATACGGGCGATGGTACGCGGATCGCGGGTGCGGGCGCCCCAGCGCGGCAAGGCGCCGGCCGCGGAAAAGTCAGTGCGCGAGCTTCCGGAACTTCATGCGATGCGGCTGCGCGGCGTCCTCACCGAGGCGCTTCTTCCGATCCTCTTCGTACGCCTGGTAGTTGCCGGCGAACCACACCACCTGGCTGTCGCCCTCGAACGCGAGGATATGCGTCGCGATGCGGTCCAGGAACCAGCGATCGTGGCTGATGACCACCACGCAGCCCGGGAAGCCCAGGAGCGCGTTCTCGAGCGCTTGCAGCGTCTCCACGTCCAGGTCGTTCGTGGGCTCGTCGAGGAGGAGGAGATTGCCGCCGTCCTTGAGCAAGCGTGCAAGATGCACGCGATTTCGCTCGCCGCCGGAGAGGTCCTTCACGCGCTTCTGCTGATCGCTGCCGCGGAAGTTGAACCAGCCGCAGTACGCTCGGCTGTTCACTTCGCGCTTGCCGAGGGTCAACGTCGGCTCGCCGCCGCTGATCACGTCGAACACGCTCTTGTCGTCCGCCAGCGCATCGCGCGACTGATCGACATACGAGATCTTCACGGTCTCGCCGAGCTTCAGCTCGCCCTTGTCGGGCTTCTCCTGGCCGACCAGCATCTTGAAGAGCGTGGTCTTGCCCGCGCCGTTCGGGCCGATCACGCCCACGATGCCGGAGCGCGGCAACAGTAGCGACAGGTCGTCGAACAGCAGCTTGTCGCCGAACGCCTTGCCGAGGCTCTTCGCCTCGACCACGAGGTCACCGAGGCGCGGCCCCGGCGGAATGGAGATCTCCGCGGGATCCGCCGGTCCCTTCATCGCCGCGTCGACGAGCGCGTCGTAGGCCGCGAGACGTGCCTTGCTCTTCGCCTGACGAGCACGCGGCGACGCCTGCACCCACTCGAGCTCCTGCTTCAGCTTTCGCTGGCGCGCCGACTCCGACTTCTCCTCGATGGCGAGGCGCGCCGACTTCTGCTCCAGCCAACCCGTGTAGTTTCCCTTGAACGGCAGGCCCTTCCCGCGATCGAGCTCGAGGATCCAGCCCGCGACGTTGTCGAGGAAGTAGCGATCGTGCGTCACCGCGACGACCGTGCCCGTGTACGTGTGCAGGAACTGTTCGAGCCACGCCACTGATTCGGCGTCGAGATGGTTGGTGGGCTCGTCGAGGATGAGCATGTCGGGACGCGAGAGGAGCAGGCGACACAGCGCCACGCGCCGCTTCTCGCCGCCGGAGAGGTTCTTGATCTCCGCGTCGCCCGGGGGAACACGCAGCGCGTCCATCGCCAGCTCGACATGGCGATCGAGGTTCCACGCATCGGCCGCGTCGATCTTGTCCTGGAGCTGACCTTGCTCTTCGAGGAGCTTGGTCATCGCGTCGTCGTCCATCGGCTCGCCCAGCTTGTTGCTGATGGCCTCGAAGCGATTCAGGAGATCACGCGTCTCCGCGACGCCCTCCGCGACCGCTTCGTCGACGGTCTTCGCGTTGCCCATGTCGGGCTCCTGCGCGAAGTAGCCGATGCGCGTGCCGGGATGCGGCTTGGCCTCGCCGCCGAACGTCTTGTCGACGCCCGCCATGATCCGCATCAGCGAGCTCTTTCCGGAGCCGTTCGCGCCGATGACACCGATCTTCGCGCCCGGGTAGAACGCGAGATGGATGTTGTCGAGGACCTTCTTGTCCGGGGGATGGACCTTGGTGACCCCCTGCATCGTGAAGATGAACTCGGGCATTGGGCGCGGAAAGTTACCGGACTTCGCCGCCTCCCGCGAGCGCGATGTAGAGTCATCGCGGCATGGCGTCCGATGGCTCTGGAGACGCGGGTCTCGACCTCGACCTCGATCCCGAGCGCAAAAGATACATCGACGAGGCCCATGCCAAGCTCGATCGGTTGACCTTCTACTCGCTCCTCGGCGTGCCTCGGAACGCGGACGCCAAGGCCGTGAAGAACGCGTATTACCGCCTCGCGGGCCTCGTGCATCCCGACCGCTATTTCGGAAAACGGCTCGGCGACTACAAGGTGAAGCTAGAGGCGCTTTTCACCGAGATCACCGCCGCCCACGACACGCTCTCGTCGCCCGACAAACGCGCCGACTACGACGCATGGCTCGACCGCACCGAAGCGCGAGAGGGTGTCGAGAGCGAGCCCGCAGGCGTGGCGCCGCCCGCGATGACCGCGCCGGTCGACCCGGCCGTGGCAGCGAAGCGTCAGGCCGCGCTGGAGGGCTTGAAGCAACGCTTCGCCGACGGCAAGGCGAAGGCCCAGAAATACGCCGAGGCCGGAGCTCGTGCGCGCGCCGCCGGTGACGTCGTCGCTGCCGCAGAGGCTTATCGAAGCGCGCTCACGTTTGCGCCCGGTGATGCGGCCCTGAATTCGGCCTTCGAGGAGACGCAGCGCGCTGCGACGGGCAAGCTCGCCGAGAGCCACGAGCGCAAGGCGTTATTCGAGGAGAAGCTCGGCCGCTGGGAGGCGGCAGCGGAGTCGTGGCAGCGCGTCATGGCGGCGAGACCCGATGACCCTGCCGTCCACGCACGGCTCGCCGAGGCCATGGCGCGCGCCCGAGCAAAGCGCTGATCCGATAGGATCGCCGCGTGGCCGGGGCAGCGAACAACGCGATTCACGGCGAGACGCTGTTCGATCTCGCGCAGTGGCTCGCGCGCGTGCAGCAGTACTCGGCAAGCCACCCCGCGTGCGCGCAGCTCGGCGAGAAGATGCATCGCTCGCTGGGGCGCTCGCTCGCCATCGAATCGCCGCTCGCCATCGACGTGCTCAAGGACGGCATGACCATCGAGGGCTCGCCGGTCACACAGCTCGCCGTGCGGAGCCGCCTCGCGCCGCTCCTCTACGAGCGCGGCGTCCTCGTGCTGCGCTTCTTCGCGGGTGTCGGCGTTCCCGAGCTCACGACGCTCGTCGAGCTCCTCACGCTGCCGGTACAA
>JAYTOQ010000985.1:0-2315 GCA_043747665.1 Polyangiaceae bacterium
TCACTCCCTGACGAGCTGCAGCGTGCAGCAGCGGGGCGTTCTAGCACGCGCTCGCCGAACGCCTACTTCGAGACGTCCCTGGCGTTGCCTTTCGCGGGATCTCGCGCGAGATCCTTCACGTAGAAGCCGCGCGAAGCCGGCGCGGGTCGCGTGCGCGAGGCACGACGCAAGGAGCTTTTGACCGAGGCCGAGGCCGCGCACCTCGGGCATGAAGTACATCTTCCGCAGCTCGCCGGTCTCGCCGTCGCCGCCCACGAGCGGCGCGTAGCCGCCGCCCCCGACCACCACCTCGGCGCCGGTGCGCGGGTCGGGGCGCGTCACCACGAAGTATGCCGACCGCGCGGCCTGATACGCGCCGAACATATCGTCGACCTCGGGGTCGTTGATGGCGAAGCCTGGGCCCTTCGCGCCGAGCTCGGACATGACGACGCGGATGAGGCGAGCGACGGCCACGCGATCGCCGGCCTTCACTGGGCGGATCGCGTAGATCGCGAGACGACGCGAACGCTCGAGGGCACGCGCGTACGTCTGCATGCCGTGGAGAACGACCGCGCGCTCGTCGTCGGCGAGGATGGTGAGCGCGCGCTCCACGCGCGCGTTGGCCTCGCGATGCACGAGCACGACCTTGGCGCGACCGGTAGCGGTGAGCGAGAGGACCCGCGCGCGCGCGTCGTCCTCGCTCGTGCGGGCGCGCACCCAGCGGCGCGTCACGAGGTCGGCGACGATCCGGCTGGTCGTCGACTTGTCGAGGCGGAGCAGGGAAGGCAGGTCGGACTGCGGGACTGCCACGCGCGCATCGAGCTCGATGAGCGCGTGGCAGTGCGAATGAGACAGGCCGGTGGCGGCATCCTTGCCCTGGAGGAAGCCGAGCTCGCGAACGAGCTCGCGGGATGCATGACGGAGCGGGAGGACCTCGGGGAGCACTCCTCGACCATCGTGCTTTTCGTTGTATGACACAACGACTTCGTTGTGTCATACAACGTTTTGCGGCGGACGCGGCGAGATCGCGCACAATCTGCGCACGTGGCAACATCCCGTTTCCGTGGCGGAAAGGCGCTGTGCTGAAGGGCGAGGGAAGGCGAGAGAGAAAGGATCCTTAAGGCGCCCCGCGCTCCCGCCGAGCTCGACTCCGTGCTACGAGCTACGCCAATGACGAGTCGCACGTTCCTGGGGGGATGGGTGATCGCCCTTGCCGCGATTGCCGGCTGCTACACCGGCGAAGATGCCGTGCAGCCGAACCGCGCCGTGCCGGCTGCGACGACGACCAGCAGCGATGGCAACCAGCCTGCCGACCCGTCGATGGTGACCGGAGTGCCGTGCGATGTCGCACAGGTCCTCGCGAAGGACTGCGCGAGCTGCCACGGCGCGAAGCCCTCGGGCGGCGCTCCCAACTCGATGATGAGCTACGACGACCTGCAAGCGACGTCGCAGAACGATGCATCGATGACCATCGCAGAGATGTCCATCCAGCGCATGGGGGACCACGCGACCCCCATGCCCCCCGACGGCGCGAAGGCGGAGGACCTCGCGACCCTCCAGAGCTGGATCACGGCGGGGATGCCGCGGTCGACCGAGACGTGTGACGCCACGCCGGGCAAGAGCTTCTACGACACGGCTCACACGTGCTCGTCCCGGACGACCTGGGACGACAGGGGCGGCGTCTCCCTAACGCTGATGCGGCCCGGCGAGCCGTGCGTGGAGTGCCACATGCAAGAGCGAGGGCCCAGGCTGTTCGCCGGGGGCACCGTCTACAAGACGGCGCACGAGCCCGACAACTGCTACGGCCAGACCGGCGTAAAGGTCGTCATCACTGGCTCCGACAAGGTCGACCGCACCGTGACCGTCAACGGCTCGGGCAACTTCTACTTCCCGTCGTCGATCCCGACTCCGTACACCGCGAAGGTGATCTCGGCGGACGGCAAGAGGTCTCGCATGATGAAGGGCAAGCAGACGAACGGCGACTGCAACCTCTGTCACACCGAGGCCGGCGTCCAGCTGCCGAAGGACAAGCAGCCCGCGGCCCCGGGTCGCGTGATGGCGCCATGACGCTCGTGAAGCTGCTCCTGCTCGCCGTGGTCTCGCTCTCCCTCGCGGCGTGCACGCACGTCCGCCCCTGGGAGCGCGGGAAGCTCGCGCATCCGACGATGGTCGGGCCGAACCTGCCGGGCGTTGCGGAGGAGCACGTCTACGCGGTGCAGGAGGGAGCGACCGGGGGTGGCGCAAGCGCCGAGAGCGGCTGCGGATGCAACTAGGACGGCTGGTCGGGATCGCCGTCGCGGTCCTCTTCTTTCTACTTACGACGACGTCCCGCGTCT
>JAYTOQ010000986.1:0-7825 GCA_043747665.1 Polyangiaceae bacterium
AACGCCTACGCCGGGTGTGACGACCAGGGCGCGCCGTTCCTCGCTGCCACCGCCGGCATCCTCGAGGCGGTCGATGCGATGGCGCAGACGAGGGCCACCGACGAGCTCTTCGGCACGCAGACCTACGACGCGTATTGCAGTGCCGTCCTTCCGCAGGTCGTGTCGAGCGACAAGGCGCGCGCGGGGCTGCCCGCCGGGATCATCCCGCCAAACTTCGGGAGCGATCTTCGTCGCTGGTCACGCGCGCACGAGCTCTTCGACGAGATCCTCGCCTTCACGTTCGGTCACGAGCTCGCGCACCATTACCTCGGCCACACCGGATGCGCGAAGGGGCAGGGCGGCGGCGGCGCCGGGCCCGACCCGGCGAAGCTCGGACGTCTCGCGACCGCGGTCCCGTTCTTCAACCAGTTCGCAGAGGCGGCTGCCGACTCGGCCGGTTGCTACAATCTGCTCGACGCGGGGCGCGCGCGCCGTCCGCAATACGAGTGGTCGGAGAACGGCGGCCTTGCGCTGCTCGATTACTTCGCGCGCCTCGAGCGCGCCGCAGGGCAGGGCGGGCCGCTCAGCCTGCTCAACCCGCTGGCTGTCCTGAAGACGCATCCCAATCCGCTGACGCGCATCCCGCTCCTCCAGACGGTGGCGCGGACGTGGCATCAGCAGCACCCGCGCTAGCGAGCGCGCTGCTCAGCGCGGCGCGGGGGGAGGCGGCGGCGGCGGGGGGGGAGGCGGGGGAGGCGGCGGCGGCGGCGCGGACGAGCCGACGATCTTCTCGGTCCACTGACCGATGTGGTTCGACGTCGTGAGGTCCTGGAACGGCAGGTAGAAGCCGGGGTAGCTGCCATCGGTGCCGGCGACGACCTTGCTCGGATCGATGGCGAACATCCAGAGGTGCTGCGCACCACCGACGGTGCGGAGGCCGACCTGACGCGACGACGCGGCGGTGTACCAGAACAGCTTCCCACCACGATGCACGGTCTGGAACGGGGTCGAGCGAGGGAACGTGTCCCCGAGGTTGGTGGCAGCGCCGTCGGCGACGCCGCCCGCGGACGCGCGCGCGAGGAGCACGGGCGTCGCGCCGGTCGCGGGCTTCACGGCCCACGTCTTCGCGCTCGGGTCGGCGTCGGCGTCGCACTCGGCACCGTCCCAGTTACCGGACGTGCACGTCGACTCGCTGAAGAGGAGGAACGACGAATCGGGGACGAAGTTCGGGTTGTAGCGGTTCTTGTTCGTCACCTGGGGGACGAGGACCTGCGGATCTCCGAGCGTCGCGCCCGCGAACGTAAGGAGGTCGATGTTGCCGCGTGTCGGGCGCTGCGTCGTCGTGCCTTCGTTGCCGACGTGCGTGACGGCGATGAGCTTGCCGTCCGGCGACCAGTCAGGGTGATCCGCCTTGTACGTGAGCGCCTTGCTGCTGGTGCGCAGGCCAGTCGTGCCGTCGTGAAAGTTCAGCGTGTGCAGCGTCGCCGCATCCGGACTGTCGCCGTAGACGGCAACGAACTGGTCACCCTTCGGGTTGAACGACGCGAACTGGATGCGGTTCGCCGACGACGCGGCGGTCGTGCCTTGCAGCGTGAGCCATGTCGGGTCGGTGTTCTTCTTGCTGAGATCGTTCAGGAAGACGAGGCGCCCGTCGTTCTGTCCGCCGAGCGAGCCGACGAGCTTCGTGCCGTCGCGCGAGATGCTGTGGCACCCGACGCACGTGCCGCTCATGCCGTTCTTGTTGGGCTCGAGGAACGACTCGAGCACCGAGTTGGGATTGCCGAAGTCGACGCGCATGATTCGCGGCGGGTTCGAGACCGTCCAGTAGTAGAGGCCGCCGTCCACGCGGTTCTCCGCGAACTCGACGTTGAACTCGGCCGACTCGCCGAAGCCGCCGCCGGCATCGGCGCTGCCGCGCACGCGCAGCTTCACGGCGCCGGCGCCGCGATTGCTCTCGGCGACGTAGGCGTAGCCGATGTCGTCGAGCTCGAAGGCGCACGATCCGGCCTTGAACTCGGCGGGCTTCGTGGTCGCGCCGCCGCAGCGCGAGTAGTACGTGATCTCGGCGACCGCGCTGATGAAGCTGACCTGATAGAGGTCGGTTCCACCGGTGGGCGTCCAGTGCACCTCGAGGCGGCGCAGATTGGGGGGCAGCATCGCCTTGTCGTTCGGATACGCGAGCGACGGATTGCGCGTCGCCACGGGTGCGCCAATGAACAACGTCTCGGGGCTCGCCGGGAGCGCCGGCGTGACCGCGGGTGACTGGAGAATCGCCGAGAGCTTCACCGTGAGCGACGTCTTCGCCGTGACCGGACCGTCGGAGTTCGACGCGGTCGCCGTCACGGTGAGCTTGCCGCCGCGCTGCGGAGGGTCCGTCGCCGCCGCGGGGAGGCGCGTCGAGAACGTCGCGCTACCGTCGACCGGGAAGCCGCCGACGAGATAGTTGTCGGGCACGTAGAAGACCGCGCGTGACGTGATGTCGATCTCGTTCGGGGTGCCCTTCAGCTTCGCGAAGACCTTGTAGGGTTTCGTTGCCGTCTGTCCGCCGAGGACGGTGATCGTCGCGTCGGCCGGCTCGATCCGCATCGAGGCGACGTCGACGTCCTGCGCGGTCGAGCCGCTCGTGCCGCCGCTCGTGCCGCCGCTCGAGCCACCGATGGTGCCGCTCGTTCCGCCGCTGCTCGTCTGGTCGTCGATGGCGGTGCCGCCGAAGGTGCTGCCCTCCGATCCGCTTCCACACGCGAGGGGGACGAAGGCTGCACAGCTGACAGCGACGAGAAGGCCAAGGGTGGTGCGCATGGTGGAAGATTACAAAGCTGGCGGATACCGCGCAGCCTGCCTGGTCGCTCCACCATCCGTTTTGTGAGCGGTTCTCGGCTGTTGCCGGAATGTGCCCACGCTGTGCGTGGCGGTCGTTCAGGAGACGACGGGGAGCGACCGTCGCAGCAGCTCGTTGTGGCTGCCGGTTCGATAGCCCGCGAGATCGAGCGTCACGTAGGCAAAGCCGAGGCGCTTTCCGGCTTCCACGATCGCATCGCGTGCGTCGAACGCATGCGCCATCTCGTCCTTGCCGATCTCGACGCGAGCCATCGCCGACTCGTTCGTACCCTGGGCCATCGCCTCGCCCCCGCCGCCGACGGCATGCCAGCGGACGCGTGCCTGGCGGACGCCCAGCGCGTGGATAGCCGCCTCGAACGAGCCGATCTGCCCGAGGCGCTCGCGCGTGACGCGCGTGCCGTAGGGAAGTCGGCTCGACAGGCATGCGGCCGCGGGCTTGTCCCAGACCGGCAGCCCGAGGAGCTGCGCGATGCGGCGGACGTCGGCCTTCGTGAAGCCGGCCTCGACGAGCGGACTGCGCGCGCCGGCATTTTTTGCGGCCTCGAGACCGGGTCGGTAGTCGCCGAGGTCATCGAGGTTGGTGCCGTTCACGGAGAAGGCGAGCCCCCACTCGCGCTGCTTCGCGTCGCTCACGCGATAGAGCTCGCTCTTGCAGTGGAAGCATCGGTCGATGTGGTTCTTCGCGTAGTCCTCGTCCTCGATTTCGTTCGACTCGACGAGCTCGTGACGAGCGCCGATCTCCTTGGCGAGCGTGATGGCGTCCTCGCGCTCGAAATCGGCGAGGCTCGGGCTCACCGCCGTCATGCCGATGCACATGTCGCCGAGGACGCGATGCGCGACCGCGAGCACGAACGCGCTGTCGACGCCGCCGGAGTAGCAGACGAGCACCGACCCCATGTCGCGAAGGATCCCGGCGAGCCGATCGAGGAGCGGATCGGCGGGCAGCGCGCCCGGGCGACTGGGAGGGCTGCCGGCGGAGGTCGGAGCGAGGTCCATCGAGGGTATCTAGTGCACAACGGTGAGGCCCGCGACTACTCACGAAAGCTGGAGCAAAAGCGGTGGCTTGGCGCATCAAGCTGGTTTTTCGGCGCCAGGGGTTGCACCACGTTCAGGCACTGGCTAATTGTTCAGTATGGCTGCGCTCACGGCTTCCAACGTCTTCCCCCTCGAACCGCGGCTCGATCGGCTTGAGCGGCTTGATGCGGCCACGCTCGCGCGCCTCGGTCAGGCCGGCGTCCTCCAGGGAACGAACGCGCTCGTGCCGAGCGGCGAGGGCACGATCCTCGGTCTCGACTGGCCCGAGCTCGAACGCGTGCTGCCCGACCGCGGATTTCCTCGCGGCGTCATCGAGATCGCTTCTCCGATCACGAAGCACGGAGCTATGCGCGGCGGCGCCACCACCATCGCGCTTTCCGCCATGCGTGCCGTCCATGCGGCCGGCCCCCGTGCGTGGTGCGCGTGGATCACGGAGGCCAGCGCTCCTCCTCTCTATGCGCCGGCCGTCGCGCAGGCCGGTGTCGATCTCGAGCGGCTTCTCGTGGTGCGTCCGTCGCCTGCCGATCTCGCGCGTGCCGTCGTGAAGGTCGCGTCCTCGGGCGCGTTCGATCTCGTCGTCGTCGATGCGCCCGCCGGCCTCGACGGGAAGCTGTCGATCCAGCCGGCCCACGCCGCGAGCGAGCTCATCGATCCAGCGGGCGCTCCCGTCGCACGTCCCAAGCGTGGCGCGTTGCGCGCGCGCGTCGACGGCTCGGTGGTGATCCGCAAGCTCGCCCTTGCCGCCGAGGAGAAGGGAACGACGTTCCTCGTCCTCACGAACATCTACACGTCGCGGGCCGTGCCGTGGCCGGTGGCGCTGCGCATCGAGGTCGAGCGCCGGCCCGAGGCCATCGCGGTACGCGTCACGAAGGATCGCCGGGGACGAGCGTCGTCGCAGCACGTCGTTCGCGTGGCGTGTTGAGGGCCCATGCGGATCGCCGCCATCAGCTTGCCGGATCTGCACGTCGAGGTCGTTCGCGCGACGGCGAGCGCGCGTGCGGGTACGAAGGCCACCGCGAGCGACGAGGCTGACGCGGCGGGCGTACGCGCGGGCATGCCGCTCGCTATCGTCGTTGCGCCAGCCCCGCTCACCGAAGCCAAGCTGCTCGGCAACACGCGGCTCGACGTCGTGTCGCGCGAGGCGCGAGCGCTCGGCGTCCACCCCGGTCAGACGATCGCGAGCGCGCGTGCGCGTGCCGCGAACCTCGCCGTCCGCGTGGTGCGACCCGAAGCCGTGCACGGCGTCCTCGCGCGGCTCGCCGAGGTCTCGCTGGCCTTCGGCGCGACCGTCTCGTTCTCGGGCTCGAATGCGGGCTTTGGCGCGAAGGACGGCAAGGATGCCGGCGCCAGCGTCTCCTACGGCGACGTGGTGTGGGTCGACGTGACGGGCTGCGCGCATCTCCACGCGCCGCGCGACCGTGACCGCACGGCTGCCGCCAGCGCCACCGACGGCGAGGCGATCCTCGCCGCACGCCTCGCGAGCGTGTTCGGAGGGCTTGGTCATTCCTGTGCCGTTGCCATCGCGGACGGGCCACGTGTCGCGGCCATCCTTGCTCGTGCGGCGGCCTCGGCGCGCGCGGCCGCGTCTGCGCGCTCGGAAGCGAGCATCCGTGATGGAGCGCGACCGAGGCCGAGTGACCGCCGCTTCGAAGAGGATCTCGATCCGCCGCTCGTGGTGGTGCCGTCGGGCAAGAATGCGATCGCCCTCGCGCCGTTGCCGGTTTCCGCCCTCCCCATCGGCGCCGACGATGCACGCTGGCTCGCCAAGCTCGGCGTTCGAACCATCGGTGAGCTCCGCGCGCTGCCGCGATCGGCGCTCGCGTCGCGCCTCGGCGTTCGCGCTCCCGTGGTCATCGGGCTCGCCGAAGGCGATGACCGCGCACCGCTCACGGCCTACGTTCCGCCCGAGATCCCCGAGGAGGAGACGACGCTCGAGTACGGCGTCGAAGGCTCGGAGGCGCTCACCTTCGTCGCGAAGACGCTGGCCGATCGGCTGGCGACGCGGCTCGCCGGTCGTGCGGTCGCAGCGTCGCGGATCGAGCTCGATCTCGTGCTCGATGTCGCGCTCTTGCCACGCGGCGATCGCGATGCGGGCTCGAGCTCGGGCCATACCCACGCCGAGCGCGTCCAGCGCATCGCTATCGAGCTTCCTGCGCCGCTGTCGAGCGCGTCGGATCTCCTCGCGGCCTTGCGTCCCAAGATCGAGCGGGCGGTGCTGCGTGCACCGGTCCTCGCGGCGAAGCTTCGAGCGGCCTCGCTCGTGCACAAGCCGCAGGCCGCGCTCTCGCTCTTCGAATCGCAGCCAAAGGCCGAGCGCGCGCTGCCGCGCCTCGTCGCGGAGCTCGCTGCCGATCTCGGAGAAGACGCGGTGGGCAAGCTCGCCCTCGGCGACGCGTGGCTACCCGAGGAGCGTTCGCGCTTCGTGCGCCTCGACATCAAGACGACGAGCGCGCACGCCATGGCGACGAAGACACGACCTCGCCGGCACATGCTCGCGAGCGTGCCGGAGCCGACGCGTATCCTCGACGTGCCGGTCGCAGTGCCTCGCGAGGCGGTGAAGGTGGTGCGCCATCTCTCGCGTCTAGAGTCGGTGGACTGGTGGAAGCACCTGCCCGGCGATGGCCGCGGCGGCGGCGGCGCCAAGAAGGGCGTCGACTACGTCCACGCGTGGGTCGACGAGGGCGCGGCGTGGGTCGAGATCGATCGCGCCACCGGAGCGGCGCGCGTTCGAGGGTGGTTCGACTGATGTCGGCGGTCAGCCCACAACCAGCCAAGCTGGTTTGATGCGCCGCACCGCCGCTTTTGGCTTCCCAAGGAGGCACTTTCGACCTTGCATGGAGCCATGGGGGACACTGCACGAGCCGAGATTCCGGCGACGTCGCCGTGCGAGAAGTGCGCGGGTCCGTGCGCCGTCGAGCTCGACGGCGGCAAGGCGCGCCTCGCATGCCGGAGCTGTGGCCATGCCTCCGAGGTCGCGGTCTTGCGGGTGGCGCTGGGCACGTGGACGGTCGTCGACCCTGACGGGATCGTTCGTCGCTTCACGAGCTGGCAGGAGCTGATCGGGTCGCTGCCGATCGCGTCGACGCCATACACCGGCGGCCTCGACGATCGGTCGACTCGGTCGTCGCGTCCGTCGCGTCCGTCGGCGGCGGCGCTGCTCGACGTCACGCCGGCGCCCTCGTCGGTGTCCCTGGGCGCGCCGCGGCTGTCTCTTGTTCCGGGCGATGATCCGCCGCCGCTGCCGCGTCAAGCGCAGGCGCAGGCGCAGGCGCAGGCGCGGGTCGTGGAGACGATCGAGGACCTTCCCGAGGACGACATGATTCCCGCGTCGGACGAGGTCACGGCGCGCATGCCGCCGGTGCGCGTGAGCATGCCGCCGCCTCTGCCGGCGGCAGCGAGCTTGCGTCCGCCCGCGCCCGCGGCATCGCCCGCGCTCGCGGCGTCGCCCGCGCTCGCGGCGTCGCCCGCGCCCGCGGCATCGAGCGACCCGAGCGACCCGAGCGACCCGAGCGAGCCGCCGACGCCGCCGGCGTTGCCGCCGCCGCCTCCGGCGCCGAAGGGCGGCACGCTTCGCACGTTGCCGCCGCCAGCTCGACGCGATCTGCCTGCGCCGCCCCCGCCGACCATCGAGGTCGAGGCCGCGCCGGCGTCGGGCCGCGCCGACAAGAGCAGCGGTCGTCCGGTGGGCGGCGCGAGCGATCCGCCGCGTGCCGCCGCAAGTCATCCGCCGAGCCGCGCCGCCGAGCCGGCAGCGGGCCGCTGGTTCGTGCCGTTCGTCGCGGTCGGCATCCTTGCGCTGGGGTTCGCGTACTGGCGACGCTCGTCATCGGCAGAGAGCGAGCTGAACGGCGCAGTCGCGAGCGCGGCCACCTCGACCACGAGCGTCGTGAACGATCCGCGCGCGGTCTCCTCCGTCGCCGCGAACGGCGCGGCGTCGGCGACCGAGGCCAGCCACGCGTCGTCGTCGTCGTCG
>JAYTOQ010000987.1:0-12776 GCA_043747665.1 Polyangiaceae bacterium
ATCAGATCGCACTCCACGACGACGGTGTCGCCGGCGATCCGCTTCGCCGGATACCGGCCGCCGTCGACCTCGGGGCTCAACCCCTCGACGATCACGCGACGCAGGCCGCCCTCGGGCAGTCGCGCCCGCGCTTCCTTCGAGGTGGCGTCGCTCGTGCTGCGGCTGCTCATCGACAGTGCATACCTCCGCGGGCCGCCCCGCATGCGAGAGATGGGCCGGAGCGGCCGCCGCGGATAGGATGAGTGCGACTTGGCATCTCACCACGAGCTCGTGTCTGCGGCGTTGCGGGCGCTCGGGATCGAGCGACTGGTGCTCGCCATCCACGACGTCAGCTTCCCCAGCGCGCCTGGCGAGGATGTCGGCCGCGGCTCGCCCTACGCGCGCGGCGGACGAGCGTTCGTCGATTTCGTGCGCGAGCTCGGCTTCGACGGCATCCAGCTCGGGCCGCAGGGCCAGACCTCGCTCGGCAATCCGTCTCCCTACGACGGCTCGGTGTTCTCGAAGAGCGTCCTGTCGATCGCGCTCGCCGAGCTCGCCGAGCCGGAGCTCGCGGGCGTGCTTCCGAGAGCGTTCGTGGACGCTGCCGTCTACGGCGCACCGAGCGGCGATTCACGTGCGCATTACATGCATGCATTCCACACGCAGAACGAGGGCGTAGCGCTCGCTTCGTCGAACCTCGCACGGCGCGTTTCGGCCGGCGACCCGGCGGCGAAGGCGCTCGCCGGCGACGTCGCCGCGTTCGCGGGTGCCGAGGCCGCCGAGTGGCTCGCGCACGACGCGCGCTTCGAGGCGTTCGCCACAGTGCACAGCACCGACGACTGGCGGACCTGGCCCGAGGGCGATCGCGCCCCGTCGAGCGAGCGAAGCGCCGAGGTCGAGCGAGCGCAGCGCGACGTGATCGACGCCTATGTGCTCGGCCAGTACCTCATCGACACGCAGCACCGCGCCCTCCGCCGGCACCTGAAGAGCGCCGGCATGCGCCTCTACGGAGACCTCCAGGTCGGGCTCTCGCTCGCCGATCGCTGGTCGCGCGGGAGCATGTTCCTCGACCGCTATCGCATGGGCGCGCCGCCCAGCCGCACGAACCCCGAGGGCCAGCCGTGGGGCTATCCCGTGCTCGATCCACGGCAGTATCAAGCGCGCTTCGCGGGCGTTGCGAGGTCGTCGGCGCCCCTCGCCTTCGTGAGCGCTCGCGTCACCAAGCTCTTCGCCGAGCTCGACGGCGTGCGCATCGATCACCCGCACGGCCTCGTATGCCCCTGGGTCTACGACGGCGATGCGCCCGATCCGATGATGGCCGTGGTCAACGGCGCGCGGTTGTTCGAGACGCCGGCGTCGGCGGCCCATCCGACGCTCGCGCCGCTCGCCATCGCGCGCCCCGATCAGATCGACGCCACGGTCCCCGCCTACGACGACGAGCACGTGCACGACCTCACCGCGGCGCAGGTCACCGAGTACGAGCGCCTCTTCGCCATCGTGATGAACGCCGCGCGAGCCGCCGGCCGCGGCGCGAACGACGTCCTCTGCGAGGTGCTGAGCACGTGCCCCGCGCCGCTCGCCTGCGTCATGCAGCGCTATCGGCTGGGACGGTTCCGCGTCACGCAAAAGGCGAGCCTCGTGGATCCCACGGACGGCTATCGCGGCGAGAACGCGGCCGCGCGCGACTGGATCATGATCGGCAATCACGACACGCCACCGCTGCGGACCGTGATCGACCGCTGGACCCGCAACGGCACCGTCTCGGAGCGCGCGGCCTACCTGGCGACGCGCCTCGAGCCGAACACCTCGCGTCGCCGGCACCTGGCGACGTCGCTCGCCGGGGATCCGCGGCGCCTCGCGCTCGGCATGTTCGCGGAGCTCTTCGTGGGCCCGGCGGCGAACGTGCTCGTGTTCTTCGCCGACCTCTACGGCGAGACCGCGACGTACAACACGCCCGGCCTCGTCAGCGCCGACAACTGGTCGATGCGCGTGCCCGGCGACTACGAGCGCGTGTACGAGGAGCGACGCCTGCGCGGCGAGGCGATGGATCTGCCCGGCGCGCTCGCCCTCGCCATGCGCGCGCGCGGCGACGCGTTCGTGCAGGCGCACGCCGCGCTGATCGCTGCGCTCGAAGCGCGCGCCGCGGTCAGGTCGTGAGCGCGCTCACTTGAAGCGCATGCAGCGTGCGCCGAGCGAGCCGCCCTTGTTGCGCGGCGTCGTCTGCTGGTTGTGGTGGTGCTGGATGCTCTTCCACTCGGTGCCGTAGCCGCGGTAGTCGAAGCGCTTGGTCTCGCCTTTTTTGTAGACGACCTCCTGGAGGTTTCCGATGAGGTCCATCCAGGGCTCGTCGGCCGCGGCGTCGGAGATGAGGTCGGCGACGATGCGGCCCGGCGGCGCGATGCGCGAGGAGCCGTCGAAGTAATCGTGACCGTTGTCGTTCGGGTAGTAGTAGACGTCCGCGCAAGGCACGCTACCGCCGTCGGGATAGGTGATGTACGCGTGGGGGCTGCCGCCGCACGTGGACATGCCGCCTGCGATCTTGCCGTTCTGGCAGGCCGCGCCGCCCTGACACGCACCGGCGTCGTAGATCGGCGAGAGGCTGTTGCCCGTGACGCGGTCCATGACCTCGGCGGTGGCGAGCTGGCCGCCGTCCCAGACGCAGAACGCCGCGAAGAGCGCGTTCGGCGAGCAGTTGAGGGCCTTCTCGTCGAGGTCGGCCTTCGAGAAGTACTTGCCCTGCGTCCCGCCGCCGTGCGCGGTGATGGTGGGCTGATCGAACCAGTAGGTCGAGTAGCCGTACGAGCCGTTCATTGCGTTCGTGCCCTCGTTCGTGCAGTTGAGCGCATGGCTCGCCGCGTATTCGGTGCTCGGCCACCCGCTCGACATGTTCGCGTAGTACTCGGGGAAGAAGTACTGCGCGCCGAGCGCCCAGAAGACGCCTACGTCGATGGTGCGGTTGAGGTCGAGGCCTGCGGTCTGCGGGCCCGTCGAGGGGCCGATCCACCACGTCGACAAGGACTCCGTCGGCGGGGCACCGGCCTGCGTCGGATGGTTCGCGAGGAACTGATCCTCGCCGGGGTAGAGCATGTTCACCGTGGGCCGGCTCACCGTGTAATTGACGACGGAGCCGTCGTTGGCGGTCGGGAGCACCTCTTCCCAGCCCGGCTCCCAGCGCGCGGGGCGGTGCGCCGCCATCCACGCGCGAACGTTGGCGTCCTTCGCGTTGCCGGACGCGTCCACGCCGCCGCCGATCGCCTCGAGGAACGCGCGCATGCGGCCCGCGGTGATCTCGTACTTGTCGAGGTACACCTTGGTCTTCCCCGCGGGCATGACCGGATCCGTGAAGCTCTTCACCTCGAGCGTCCGGCAGCAGTCCTCGTGACCCGCGACGACGGCGCCCGCCGCGCTCACGTGGCCCTCGATGCCGGAGCCGGTCTCAAAAGTGCCGCAGGTGTCGCCGCCGTGCTGGTTCTTGCAGCTCGGCATGTCGACGCACTTCTTCACATAGCTGCACGCGCCGTTGCAGTCGGTGTCGACCTTGCAGCTGAGCCCCTGCGCGCAAGCCTTGAACCCCACGCCGGTGCCGCCGCAGTCGAGGTCGGTCTCGGTGCCGTTGAGGACGCCGTCGCTGTACGTCGGCGCGACGCACTTCTTCATGTCGGCCGGGCAATAGCCGGTCGCGCAGTCGGCGTCGGCCGCGCAGTCCTTGCCATCGACGCACTTGGGCGCGGTGGCGCCGCCGCAGTCGATGTCGGTCTCGTCGAGGTTCTTCTTGCCGTCCATGTGGCTGATGGGCCCGCAGATGCCGGCCGTGCACGTGCCGACGCAGTCGGTGCTGTCCATGCAGCCCTGGCCGTCCGGGCACGGCTGCGTGGCCTTCACGCTGCCGCCGCAGTCGATGCCGGTCTCGCCGCCGTTCTTCAGGCCGTCGCTATGGCTGCCGGCGGCGGGGGTCGCGCACTTGCTGCCGCTACAGAACCCGGACGTGCAGTCCTTGTCGAGCTCGCACGCATCGCCCTCGTTGCACTTCGGGATCGGCGTCCCGACACCGCAGGTCTTGCCGGCGGGAGCCGCGCACGCCGTCATGTTGCACTGGCCGCTGCCGCAGTCGGTGTTCACCGCGCAGACCGCGCCGGTACACTTCAGCGGACAGACGCCGCCGCAGTCGAGCCCCTCTTCGCCGTCGTCCTTCGTGCCGTTGGTGCAGCTCGGGCCCGCGGCTGTGGCGCTGTCGGTCGTGGAGCACGCCGTGAGGCAGGCGCCGACGAAAAGAAGAGCAAGAGCGCCGGCCCGGAACGTCGCGCGACGTGCATGGATGATCACGGCCTCAAATCTGTCATGCGTCACCCTTCCACGCACGAGGAAAGTTGCGCCCTGACTTGAAACGATCCTTCGTAATTTCCCAGGTGAATCGGGCATGGACCGGTTTGGGTGACACCGTGGCGTGCGGCGCCGTGGCTTGACGGAACGCTCGCCGTGGCGGTTCATGGTGAGATGACCGCGGCACGGATCGAGGAGCTACGTGCGCAATGGGATCGGGCCGTCGAGCGTGATCGGCCGGCTGAGGCCACCACCGCGCTCGCGGAGCTCGAGAAGCTCGAGGAGGGCGAGCCCCGCTGGTCGCAGCGCCTCGGTGAAGCGTGGCGGCGTCTCGGAAAGCTCCCCGAGGCCGAGCAGGCCTTCGTTCGCGCGGCCGAGCGCTACGCCGAGAAGGGCTTTCTCCCGCACGCCATCGCGATGGCGAAGCTCGTCGCCACCATGAACCCGGCGCATGGCGATCTGCTCGCGCGGCTGGAGCCGAAGAAGCCGGCGAAGCCGCCGCTGCCGGCGAAGCGCGCGGCGGCATCGCCGGCGGTGCCGCTGCAGCGCGCCGAGGACTCGGACATCGACGAGGTGCGGTTCACCGACTCGGAGCCGTCGACCCTCGACATCATGCTGACCGACCTCGAGAACCTCGACGTCATCGAGTCCGTCGACCTGGTGGTGTCGGAGCGCTCGCCCGAGCCACGCGAACCGTCCATCGATCGCCTCGGCGCGATGGCCACATTCCGGCTCTTCGCAGGTCTCTCGCGGGAGGCGCTGCTCGATCTCGCAGACGCCGCCGAACTGGTCGAGCTCATCCCGGGCGCCATGATGATGATGCGCGACGAGCCGGCGTTCGCGCTCTACGCCATCATCGACGGCATCGCGCGCGTCACGGTCCGCGGCAGCCCGGAGATCCGGGTGGGCGAGGGCGACGTGGTCGGCGAGGGCTGCTTGCTCGACGAGGGCCAGCGCCAGGCGGACGTCCGCGCGGAGACGCCGCTCATGGCGCTCCGGATCGAGAAGGAGAAGCTCGACGGGGTCACGCAGCGTCATCCGGCCGTCGGCGATGCGCTGTTCCAGCTCTTGGCGCGGCGCCTCGTGATGAACCTGATGCACGCGTCTCCTCTCTTCACCGCGTTCGAGCCGCGCGTCCGGCTCGAGCTGGCGCAGATGTTCGAGGTGCGGCGGGCAGAAGCGGGCACGCTCCTCGCCGAGCGGGGCAAGCGCAGCGACGGCCTCTACGTGCTGCTCTCGGGCAACGTGACGGCGAAGGCGAGCGACGGCGAGGAGACGCGCATTGCGCGCGGAAGCACCCTTGGCCATGCGTCGCTGGTGGGCGCGGTAGGCGCAGACATGACAGTGACGGCCGCGACCGAGGCGGTGCTCTTGCGCTTGCCCGCGTCGAAGTTCGCGGCGCTCGCCGCGACGTATCCACCGGTCCTCGCGATGCTCGCGGAGAGCGCCGACGAGCCGCTGCGCGCGAGCCTCTTGCCCGGGTAGCGATCGTCCAGCGAGATGCCACGTGTAGGCAGCACCGCGACGATCGCTTTTCGCGCCTCCGACGCTCGAAGCAAAACATCAGAGAGAGCGGTGGCGGCCGGCGCGTCCCGTTCGTGAGGAGAACGCATGAGCCTGGTCGGACACGGGAACAAGCCGGCGACTTCGAGCGTCCCAACGCAGATGCCCTCGAATACGGCGATGTCGCGCAGACGCAGGCTCCTCGGACCCGCCGCGCTCGTCGCCACTGCTGGGGGGCTCGCGGCCATGGCCGTCCACGATACGCAGTGGATCGAGTGGGGCCTGCTCGCCCTCTCCGGCGGCGTCGCGGCGGCCGGGCTCGGCTTGTCGCAGCGCTCGTTGCCGATCCAGGTCCTGGCTCGAGCCACGGCATGGACCGTGCTCGTACCGAGCGTCCTCGTCACGCTCTTCTCGCTCGCGAGCGGTCACGCGGAGTGGATGGCGGCAGCGCTCATGGCAGGAAGCGGCGGCGCGCTGCTGCTGGCCCGTCCCATGCTGAACACCGCCGAGGCGCGCGCCGACTTCGCGCCGAGCTCGTTCCGTCGCTGGCTCCTCGCGAGCGCGACCGCCTCGGCGATGTCGGGCATCGTCGCCGGGTTGATCGGCCTCGACGAGCTCCGCTGGCATCCGGCGGCAGCCATCCCGGTGGTCGGTCTCGCGCTGGCGCAGCTCGCGGCGGCCGTCGGCGTCGTGCGAATGCGCGCGTGGGGGATCCTGCTCGGAGGCCTCACCTCGGTCCTCGGGCTGATCGCCGCGCTCTTCATGCACGACGCGGCGGGCTTCGCCCTCGCCCTCGCGACCATCCCCGGCTTCATGATGATGCTCCCCGTGCTCATCGCGAAGCGCCAGCGCGCGAAGGCCGAGGCTGCCTCGTCGTACACGCGCGTCGCGTCGCATGTGAGCTTCGACGATGCGCCGTCGCGCGTGCGCATCGCCGACAGCGCGTCCGACCCCTTCGAGGACGAGTCGGACTCGAGCGACGACGCAGCCGCCCTCGCGCCTCCGCCCGCCGCGCGCGCTCAGGCCTGAGCCCTGCGAGGCACGTTCACGGTACACTCGGCGCGCATGTCTCCGGCACCGCTCGCTTCCAGCGCCTCGAGCGCGTCGAGCGCATCGAGCGCATCCATCGCGTCCATCGCCAGCGCGCCGGTCGCGCTGTACGTGGTGCGGCCACAGGCGCGCCGCGCGCGCGTCGCCGCGCTGGTCCTCTCGGTGATCGCGGTCGTCTTCTCGCTCGGGTTCGGCGTCTACATCCGCCGGACCATCACGCTCTTTGATCGCGAGGACCCGCAGCGCTACGCGCAGCCGCTCGTGATGGCGCTGGTGCTGCTCCTCGTCGCGCTGCTCTTCCGGATGGCCGCGTCGATCTGCGAGCTCGTGTGGCTCGAGCGCACGTGGTCAAACCTGCCCGAGTCACTGCGCAAGGTGGGACCGGTCGACAAGGTGACGTCCGGCCTGGTGGTCGGCCTCAGCTTCGTCCCCGGCATCTCGTGGGTGTGGAAGCTCGGTCTGATCGTCGCCGTGGCCGACGGCTTCGAGCGCATGCGCCTCACTCTCCACTTCCGCGCGCCCATCCCGCGGGGGCTGGGCCTCGCCGCGGTGATGGTGGCGTGGGTCCCGGGGCTGAACGTGTATGTTGCACCCTTCTTGTGGGAGATGTTCGCGACCCGCATCGATCGCGTCTGTGGCGAGATGCAGGGCTTGCAGACCGCCGGCCTTCAGGGCGGCGTGCAGCAGAGGGCGCCGGCGTAGTAGTCACCCGAGCAGCCGCCGTAGAACTGATCGGGCAGCAGCGTGACGTAGCCGCAGTGCGTCCAGGTGCAGGTGTTGCCCACGGGATCAGTGGCGGCGGCGCAGACGTGCATCGGGAAGCCGCTGCAGGCGTTCCCGGAGCCGTTGGTGACCGCAACGCACGCGCCGGGTCCGCTGCCGAGCCATTGCAGGTAGTCGTTGGTCCAGTAGTTGAACGCCGGCTTTTTCGCGCCGGGCCGCGCGTTCCATTGCGCGGCGGTACACACGGTGCTTCCCGGAGGGCACGTCTTCGCGCGGTCGCTCCACTGGCGGTGATCGGCGCAGCCGACCATGGTCGGCGAGAAGACGTCTCCCACGCGCGCCGGGCCGACGCACAGGTCCTTGCACGTGCCGCCGAGGCAGCTCTGGTTGGTGGTGCACAGGTGGCCGCACGTCCCGCAGTTGTTGCGATCGGTGTCGGTGGTCGCGCAGTACACGGCGCCGGCATCGCCGCCGGCGTCGGCATCGCACTTCGTCTGGCCGTTCTCGCAGGACTTGCTGCACGCGCTTGCGGCGCACAGCTTCTTCTCCATGGGGCAGACCGTGTCGCAGGCACCGCAGTTCGAGGGATCGGACGTCGGATCGATGCAGGCGCCGTGGCAGCGCAGCGTGCCGCCGACGCAGAGGACGTCGCACTTGCCCTGGTCGCACGTCTGGCCGGGCGCGCACGCGGTCCCGCAGAAGCCGCAGCTCGCGGGGTCGGCGGAGAGATCGGTGCAGACGGCTCCGCACATGGCGCGAGGCGCGTCGCAGGTCACAGGCTGCTGCGTCGCGTCGCCGTCGAAGGCCGCGGCGTCCTCGATGATCCCGGCGCCGCCGTCGCTCGGATCGAGGGAGCGGTCGACGGCGGCCGGGCCGCTGGCCACCACCTCGAACCCGCACGCGACGTGGAGGGTCACGGCCGCACAGCATGCGACGAGCACCGCGGCCGCGGCGAACGGCGCACGGAGCCGGCGGCGTTGCGCGCGCCAATCGCAATGGGGTCGGACGGGATCACCCACATGACGAGGATAGGCCCGCGAGCGCGCTCTTCAAAGAAGCTTCACGGAAGTCTTCGGCGGACCACCTTGTCATTGTTCGACGGGGGCCTCTCGCTGGCGACGGAGGGCGCGGCAGCGTCTTCGAGGAGTCGCTTGACGATGGTGCGATGGCAGCGCGCCCCATCGACGCACGCGGACGAACAGAGGAGCGTGATGGTGTCGCCCTTCCTCAGGTGTGCGGCGAAGCCTTCGATCCAGTAGCGCTGCGAGCCCATCTCCTCGAGGAAACGTCGCTGATACTCCGCGAATTCGAGCGCGGGGCCGGTCTTGCCGTACGCGGCGGCGTGGAGCTCCTCGCTCGGGCCGAGGGCCTTGCACCACGCGTCCCAGGTCTCTTTCGATCGCGGGACGCCGCGCGGGCGATAGCGACAGATGAGGAGACGATAGCCATCGTCGTCGTCCTTCGGATCGTCCCAGCGCTTCGTGCGAACGGGCACGAGGGAAGCATGGCGCGCTCCCGCGACCGAGGCGAGCTCCGCCGTGGCAGCCGATCGCGGGCTCTCGGCGCGTGCCGCGGGTCGCCAGCTGGGGTACGACGGCCACCATGTTTCGTGCTGCTCAAGCGCACGCGGTGCGCTTTTACGTGGCGACCGCCCTCGGGGTCCTCGCCGTGAGCGCCGGCGTGCTCTTGCGCGGACGCTGGCACGATCTCGGACATCCGGCGACGGCGGGCGAGCCGGGCGCGGGCCCGACCGGAGCCATCGCCGACTGGTGCGCGCCGGGCCTCGAGCCCATCGCCGGCGGCGGCTGCTTCGCGCTGGCGCCGGAGTCGAGCGGCAAGCCGCCTGCGCTGCTCGTGTATCTGCACGGGCGCTACGCGCCCGAGACCGCACCCGACGAGATGGATCGACAGTCCCGCGTCGCGCGCCTGGGAACGGCGCGTGGCTACTCGGTGCTGACCTTGCGCGGAAAGCAGGGACAATGCACGGATCCCACGCTCGCTACATGGTGGTGCTGGCCGAGCAACGAGCGCAACGCGGCAGACGGCGCCGCTTTCGTCGCGAGCTGGAGCACGGCGTTCGGCGAGGCCGAGCGTCGCGCGCACTCGGCGCGCCGCGTACTGCTAGGGTTCTCGAACGGAGGCTACTTCGCGTCGCTGATCGCCTCGCGCGCGCTCATGCCGTTCGACGCGGTGACCGTGGCGCACGCCGGGCCTGTGGCCCCGATGACGCCGCTGCGCACCAGGCCGCCCGTGCTGCTCATCGACGCCGACGACGATCCATCGAGCGCGGAGATCCTGCATCTCGAAGCGGATCTGACGCGCGAGTCGTGGCCGCACGCGATGGTCATCCGCGAGGGGACGCATGCGCTGCCCGACTGGGACGTCGAGATGGCGCTCACGTTCTTCGACCGCGTGCGGACCGAGGCGATGCCGCTGACGCCGCCGCTGGCTCCGCCGCGGCCCCCGCATCCGCATGATGGCGGGAGTGGCGTGGATCCCGAGCGGGAGGATTTTGGGGGCGATGCTGCGGGCGTGACGTGGGATGCGGGCGTGGCGGCGGCGGAGGCGGGGGATCCGGGACCGGCAACGGCAACGGCAACGGCAACGGCAACGGCAACGGCAACGGCAACGACAACGGATACGGCGGGGAGCGCGCCTCCGGCGACGGCGACGGCCACGGCCACGGCTCCCGCCGCTGGGAGTCCCGTGCTAGATCCTTCGCCGTGAGGATGCCCCCGACGGTCGATCGATCGATCGCGAAGATGATCTCGATGAAGCGCATCATCACCGGTGCGCTTGCGCTGTGCGCCGGCGTCGGGCTGTCGATCGCGGCGTACATCCACGGCGGCGCGCCGACGCCCGGGCTCGGGCTCGCGTTGCTGATCTTCTTCGCCGGTGGTGGCTGGACGCTGCGCGATGGGATTCGCTTGCGCCGCGAGCTGCGAGCGTCGCTGCCGTCAATACAATAGGAACCGCTCTCGCTTCTTCACGAACGCTGCGAGCCCGGTCGACCACGTCGCGACGACGGCGTCTGCGCTCCTTCCAGCTTTGATCGCCTCGAGCGCGGGCTTGCTCTGGAGCATGCGGTCGACATGGTCCACGTCCCAGTCCGCCGCATGGAGCTCCTGCAGCGCCAGCGCGATGGTGACCGCCGCGCGCACCGGCTCGAAGCGCGCGCGATCCGTCACGCGCAGCCGAAGGCCATGACACACCTTCCCCTGATGCGGGCTCGCCGTGGGCGTGAACGTCGCCTCCTCCACGGCGAGGCCCGGGATGCCGCGCGCCTTCACATTGCGCGCCAGCGCTTCGCCGTCGACGTACGGCGCGCCGAGCACCTCGAACGGCGTTTCGGTGCCTCGGCCCACCGACAGGTTCGTCGACTCGAGCAGACCCACCGCGGGATAGAGCACCACCTCGTCGACCGAGCGCAGGTTGGGCGACGGGCTCGTCCACGCCAGCCCCGTGTGATCGAAGTACTCGCGCCGCACCCAGCCCTGCATGCGCACGACGTCGAGGCGGAGAGCGAGCTGACCGTCGTCGGCGAACATCCTCGCGAGCTCGCCCATGGTCATGCCGTGCCGCACCGGCAGGGCATGGTGGTTCACGAAGGAGCCACCCTTGTCGAGCGCGCGCTCGAGCACCGGCCCCGCCACCTCGGCCCCACCGATAGGGTTCGGTCGATCGAGCACCACGAAGCGCAGGCCCCGCTCGCCCGCCACCTTCATCGCGAGCTTCATCGTCGACGCGTACGTGTAGAAGCGCGCGCCCGCGTCCTGCAGATCGAAGACCAGCGTGTCGATGCCGTCGAGCGTCGTCGAGGTCGGCGAAGCGCGATCGCCGTAGAGGCTGTAGACCGGCACGCCGTGATACGTGCCGTCGGCGATCTTGCCCTCCGACGCCGCCTGGATCCCGTGCTCGGGCGAGAAGATCGCCGACAAGGTCAGCGTCGACGGTGAAGCTGCGCGCAGGAGGTCGAGCGTGCTCGCGCCGTCCTTCGCCCGCGCGCTCGCGTTCGTCACGAGACCGACGTGCGCCCCTTTCAAGCGATCGAACGATTCGGCGCGCAGCACGTCGATGCCGGTCTTCGTCTCGCTGGCATCGATGGCGAGCGTGGCAAGCTCCGCGACGAGCGGGTTCACCGCGCCCTTGCCATCGGGATGCACGCGGTTCGAGAGGAACACCGCATAGAGGTCCTTTCCCGGGTCGATCCACATCACGGTGCCGGTGAATCCGCCGTGACCGAACGCGCGCGGCGACAGCAGCGTGCTCCGATGCGTCGCGAATCGACTGTCCTTGTCCCAGCCGAGAGCGCGACCGCCGCTCGACGTATCGCGACGTGCGGTCCAGTCGTCGAAGGTCTTCTCGCTGACGATGCGGTGCCCGTCCAGCGCGCCCTTGCCCAGCATCGCGCGCGCATAGAGCGCGAGATCGTCGGCGGTGGAGAACACGCCGGCATGCCCGGCGACGCCGCCCATCGCCCACGCGCGTGGATCGTGGACGTCGCCCTGCATGTAGTGGCCATCGCGTTGCTCGGTGGGCGCGGCGCGCTCGCGGAGCTCGGGCCCCGGGAGATAGCCGGTGTCGACCATGCCGAGCGGCATGAACACCTCCTCCTTGGAGAAGGTCGCGAGGCTTCGCCCGGCGCGCCGCCGGACGATCTCCTCGAGGACGATGAACCCGACGTCCGAGTAGAGGAACCGCTCCCCTGGCTGCGCCTTCAGCTTGCCCTCGAGGCTCACGCCGAGCTTCTGCATCGTGGCGCTGTGATCATCGAGCGTCGCGAGGGCGTAGTCGGAGATGGGCGTCGCCGCCGGCAGCCCGCTCGTGTGCGTGAGGAGCTGCTCGACTGTGAAGCCCGGCAGGCGTGCCAGCTCCGGCACGTAGCGCGACGCGGGCGCATGGAGATCGATTTTCCCGCGCTCGGCGAGGATCATGATGCTGGTGGAGGTCGCGAGCGGCTTGGTCAGCGACGCGAGATCGAAGACCGTGTCGAGCGTCATCGTCTCGACAGTGGGCGAAAGCGAGCGATTGCCGTAAGCCTTCTTGAAGAGCACGCGGTTGTTGCGGCCGACGAGCACGACGGCACCGGGAAGTTTCTTAGCCGCGATGGCTTCGGCGACGGCTTCGTCAATCAGGGCGAAGCGGCTGGCAGAGGCCGGAACGTAGGCCGGAACTTTAGTTCCGGCGTTCCCGGCTTGCGC
>JAYTOQ010000988.1:0-5234 GCA_043747665.1 Polyangiaceae bacterium
GAGACGTCCGGCAAGCGCCTGCGCATGATCGCGACGGATGGTGTCTTCTCGATGGACGGCTACCTCGCCAAGCTCGACCAGATCTGCGACCTCGCCGAGAAGTACGACGCGATGGTGATGGTCGACGACTCGCATGCGAGCGGCTTCATCGGCAAGACCGGCCGCGGCACGCCGGAGCACTTCGGCGTGCAAGCGCGCGTCGACGTCATGACGTCGACGCTCGGCAAGGCCCTGGGCGGCGGGGCAGGCGGCTTCACGACGGGAAAGAAGGCCATCGTCGAGCTCCTTCGCCAGCGCTCGCGGCCGTATCTCTTCTCGAACTCGATCGCGCCGTCGATCGCGGGCGCCTCGATCGCGATCCTCGATCTCCTGTCGGGCACCACAGAGCTCCGCGATCGGCTGATGCAGAACGCGAAGCGCTTTCGCGACGGCGTGGTGAAGGCGGGCTTCACGGTCAAGGATGGCTCGACGCCCATCGTCCCGGTGATGCTCGGCGACGCGCGCCTCGCAAGCGAGCTCGCGAAGGGCCTGCTCGATGAAGGCATCTACGTGATCGGCTTCTCGTTCCCCGTGGTCCCCAAGGGCGAAGCGCGCATCCGCGTGCAGCTCTCCGCGCAGCACACCGACGCGCAGGTGGACCGCGCGGTCGGCGCGTTCGCGACCGTGGGCAAGCGGTTGGGCGTGCTGAAGTCGTAGCGCGCGCCGCCTCGCGGTGGACCGCGCCGCTACTTCCCGAGCTCGTAGTGCGCCGACGACGACGTGCGCGAAGGCGCCCTGCGAGAGCGACGTCGTCGAGATGAACATCCCGCGCGTCTGGCGGTCCCCATCGTCACACGTCAGCACCCGACGTCGGATCAGCGGCACTCCGCCCGACTCAACCCCAGGTCGTGAGCCGCAGCGCATAGAGCGTCGCCCACATGATCCCCGCGGTGAGATGCGCCGTCGTGTGCATGATGTCCTCGCGATGCCTCGCGCGCTTGCGGTGGTAAACGATCTCGTCGCGGAGACCGAGCGCCAGAAATGCGATCGGTGCTCCCAGTACGACCACATCGCGCGGCTCGAGCAGGGCGGGCAGCGGACGCGCCAGGAGCACCGCGGCGATGATCGTCGACAGCGTGAGCGCATGATTCACGCTCTCGCCTAACGGCACCGCGGTCATCGACGTGAAGCGCCCCGTGGCGGCCTTCTCCAGGCGGAAATGCTCTGCGAAGTCGATGGCCGACAGCGCGAGATAGAGGTATGCGCATGCAGGATACACGCATCGTAAGAAGCGCTCGGCAGGCGCATGCGAGCTCTGGAGCAGACCTTGCGCGATGCCGGTCGCGATCGCTGCCGCGGCCAGCGCCGGCACCCACCACGGGATGCGGACATCTGCGGGAGTCTCCATGCCCGTCAACCGTGACGAACGAGATCGTCGAGGATCGCGTCCGACTGCTTCTTGGCCCACGTCGCGAAGTCCTTCATGTAGTCGGCGACCTGCCGGAATCGGTTTACCACCGACTCGCGATCGCTCATCGCGACGGCGCGCGCGAAGTAGGCGGCCTCCTGCTCGAACACGTGAGAGAGGCGCGGCGCCTCGGGGTTTACCGTGAGAATGTCCGCGTAGAGCTCGGCGCGCTGCGAGAACATGCGGCCGATCATCGCTAGCTCGGTGCGGTAGATGGGGCTCGCGAACTGGAGGCTGCGCCCGAGGTCGGCCTTGAGGCGCTCGAGCACCGAGCCCAGCACCATGGTCTTCTCGTGGACCAGCACCTGGATGAGCGCCATCTGCGCGTCGTGCTCCTCGGCCGTGGCGTCGATGGTCTCCGCGCCAAAGCTCTCGAAGAGCTTCTTCACACGCGCGAAGGCCGCGTCGCCTCGTCCCTTGCACAGCACCACCTTCTGCCGATCGAAGTCGACCCCGTGCGGGCCGAACATGGGGTGCGTGCCGACCACGTCGACGCCCTCCGGCGCCGCGGCGAGCATCGCCTCGAGCGGCGGGCTCTTGATCGACGTGATGTCCATGAGGCACGCGCCCCTCCTCACATGAGGCGCGATCTCCTGGACGACCGCGACGGTGACGTCGATGGGCACCGCGACCACCACGAGATCGTGGCGCGACGCGATCTCGATGGCCGTCGGCCCGTCGCCGAGGCCCATGGTCTCGACCGGGAATCCGCCATCCGCGAAGACGCGCGCGAGGAACGCCCCCATGCCTTGCGTGCCGCCGATGATCCCGATGGAGAAGTGCTCGGACCGCGCCTGGAGGAACCGTCGTTGCTCGAGGCGCGACGCCGCGAAGAGGCGCGCGAACACGTCGCGAACGAGGTCGCCGGCGACGCCTGCCTCCCTGGCGCGCACCAGGAGATCGTCGAGGTGAGCGCCCTCGCGCTCGCGATCGAAAGAGGGCAGATCCTTCTCGGCCTTCACGCGCGCCACCTCGCGGATGAGGCGCATGCGCTCGGCGAGCAGCCCGACGAGCTCCTGATCAGTCTTGGCGAGCTCCTCTCGAAGGGCAACGAGCGCGGGCGCCGGCGCGGGGGCGGGAGTGGACGACATCGCGCGCTACTGTATCCTGATCGCATGAGCCAGACGACCGGGCCCACGGCGAACTGCGCGGCATGTGGCGCGCCCGACGACGGCGAGCTCGTGACCTGCCGCTATTGCCGGCAAGCGGTCTCCGCGGACGCGCTCGCCAAGGCCATCCCGTGTCCGAATCCTGCGTGCCGCTCGGCGTGCCGCTGGGGCAAGCAGAAATGCGCCGCGTGTCAGGCGTGGATCGTCGTGAGCTGCGTGTTCTGCGGAGCGATCTCGCCGCACAACATCTCGAATTGCCTCCACTGCAACGAGGCGTTCGCGGGTGCGATGCAGCGAAAGCAAGCCATGCAGCAGCAGCAGCAACACCAGAACCAGATGCAAGCGGTCGGCACGTGGGGCAACGTCGCCGCCGCGTTCGCGGGGGCCGCGGTCGGCGCCTCGATCGGATCACACTCCCACAACGGCTACTCGTACAGCTCGTCGAGCGACGACTACTCGCCGCCTTCGAACGACTTCGACACGTCGAACGTCATCGACGACGTCGGTGACATCGGCGGCGGCTCGTGGGGCGACGACTGATAGCCGCAGCGTGATCGCCCTCGACGTCCGACTCTTTCGCTGGCTCCACGAGTCGCTCTCGCATGGAGGCTGGCTCGCGCTGATGTGCGGGCTCACCGTGATCGGCAGCGGCTGGGGCGTGCTGCTGATCCTGCCGCTCTTCGCTTCTCCGCGCACGCGTCCGTTCGCGCGCTCCCTGAGCGGCGTCCTCGGGATCACCGCGGTGGTGGTCTTCGCGTTGAAGGCCATCATCCAGCGGCCGCGCCCCTATCTCGCGGTGCCCGGCGTGCGCGCGCTCGTCTTCGAAGCGCCGACCGATTTTTCGTGTCCGAGCGGTCACGCCGCGGGGAGCTTTGCGTTCGCGACCTTCGTCGCGGTGGTGCTGGTGCGTCACGCGATCCGTCAGCCGAAGAAGAAGAAGCGACGCATCCTCCTCGCGGCGGTCGCGCTCGTCCTCGCGCTCGGCGTGGCGATGTCACGGTGCGTGCTCGGCGTACACTTCCCGCTCGATGTGCTCGCGGGCGCTGCGCTCGGCAGCGCGCTCGGCACCGTCGGCGCGCGCATTCATCTCGGCCGTGTCGCTCGCGCGTCGCGTAGGTGACGTCCTGAGGCGAGCGCGTCGCTTGGCGACGCAAGAAAATGCGCATCGCCCGGGGGTGATCCGCGGAATTTCAGGGACTTAGCTCGACCAGCGAAACGGCTCTGCTTGCCTTTTCGGCCTGAAGAGATCCAGACTACGCCGCTGTCGATGCGGTCACGCCTCCTCCACGCGCTCCTCACGTTCGCGACGCTCGTTGTCGCGGCGCTGGTGTGGCTCGTGCCGAGCGTGGCGCGCGCGAGCGATGCGAGCGCAGCGAGCGAGGTCATCGAGGCGTCGTTCAGCGCATCGTTCACCCCGCACACGCCGGCTCCCGTAGCACCGGCGCCGATCGGCGTCGCCGTCCCGAGCGACCGCGCTCCTCTCTGTGACCCGCGCGGCGCCATCACGTTCGCGTCCGCTCCGCAGATGCAGGATCTCGAGGTCACGCTCGATACGGGCCTCACGCTCGACGACTGCTTCGGCCCGTCGACGGACGAGCGCGCCAACCACGCGTCGCGCGGCCGCGCTCCTCTTCGCGGCGACGCGTCCAGCGCGTCGTCCGACGCCGCAATGCTCCGCGCTGCCGCCGTGCTCGCAGCCGCCGGGCGCGAGCTGCTACCTGCTCCGGGTCCGAGCGCCACGTGCTCACGCCCCGGTATTCGCAGCACCGTCGACCGTCCGCCGCGCGCCTGACGAAGCTCTCGCAACTGCGAGACCTTCCAACCTCAGGCTAGTCGCGCGTGCGTGCGTGCTTCGTTTGCGAATGATCGCAAGCGAGCCGTCACGCTTCGCGGAATCGTCGACCTCTTTCGCAATTGCAATAAGGAGCCATCATGGCCAGAGACAAAGACAAGAGCCACGCGTCCGACATGCGGCCCTCCGAAGGCGGAGGGATGAGCACGGGTGTCGCCATCATCGGATTCATCCTCTGCTTCATGGCAGGCGGAGCCGTCATGTGGGGCTACGACAGCCACCGCATGAAGACTGCCGGCGGCATCACCGCCGACAGCAGCAACGGCGCCGGCGGCGCGCAATGGGCCGACAGCGAGTCGCCCATTCCCGTCACCAGCCAGGACCCCGTCTGGGGAAATCGCGGCGCGCCGGTCACGGTCGTCACGTTCTCGGACTTCCAGTGCCCGTTCTGCTCGAAAGTCGAGCCGGCCCTCGACCAGGTCAAGAGCACCTACGGTCCCGACAAGGTCCGCATCGTTTGGAAGAACCAGCCGCTGCCTTTCCACGACAAGGCGAAGCCGGCCGCGGAAGCCGCGCAGACCGTGTTCATGCTGAAGGGCTCGGAGGCGTTCTGGAAGTTCCACGACACCGCCTTCAAGAACCAGGCTTCTCTTTCGCCCGAGAGCTATGAGAAGTGGGCCGTCGCCGCCGGCGTCGACGCCAACGCCTTCAAGACCACGCTCGCGACGCACAAGGCCGCGAAGAAGATCGAAGAAGACATGGCGATCGGCAACAAGGTCGGCGCCAACGGAACGCCCGCGTTCCGCATCAACGGCGTCGAGCTGTCGGGCGCGCAGCCGTTCGACAAGTTCAAGGAGACGATCGACAAGGAGCTCGCGAAGGCCGA
>JAYTOQ010000989.1:0-4530 GCA_043747665.1 Polyangiaceae bacterium
GTTTTACAAGCACGCCATCGACGAGCTGCTGATTGCCATGCCGCTCTTCCAGCGCGGCTGCTGGGACTACTTCGACGACGACACGCGCGCGAAGGCCGACTACGAGCAGTGGGTCGCGGGCATGGTCACCGAAGAGGGCGCGCGTCGCGAGCCGTCGGGAGACGATCCCTATCGAGGCTCGGCTCGCTACCTCACCTTTACGATGGCGTTCCTCCTCGTGAACGGCTCGCCCACCGACGAGGCCATCAAACGGCTCTGCGACATCCCGCAGAACCGCCTGTGGCACCGCGCGACGTTCCACCGGATCCTGTCAGGCCTCGGCGTGCTGAGCTTCGCAAGTATCAAGAGTGACGTCGCGTATCTCATCCCGCGCGATCCCGGCTGGGGGCTCACGGACGAGGACCTGGCGCAGCCGAAGTTCGCCTATCTGCGGCCCATCGTGTGAGCGCGCCTCGGCGCGACGCGCGCGCGTCGAAGTAGCGTTCGGCCTCTCGTGGGCTAGGATGTGCGTCGAGTCATGTCGCTACGCCGCTTCGCTTTCGCAGGCTCTTTCGCGCTCGTTGCCGTCGCCATCGCGAGCTGCGGGTCGCGCACCGGCCTCTTCGGTGACGACGGCGCGATCAGCGCCCTCCCGGACGGCGCGCTGCCCGACGCCTTCGTTCCGCCCGACTCCGGCGCCGACGGCAAGGTGCCCTGCATGCCCGGCCGCTTCAACTTCGAGCTCGCGACGGCGCAGCTCATGTTCGTCATCGACCGTTCCGGCTCGATGGCCTTCTCGCTCGACGGCCAGCAGCCGCGCAACGGCAGCCTGCCGCCGGGCGTCCTCTCCCGCTGGGACACGCTGCGCGACGCGCTCTTCCAGACCATCACGCCCTTCGACAATCAGCTCGCGATGGGCGCGAAGTTCTACCCCGAGGTGAACGCGGGCGGCTCGGCCCCCGCCGACGAGGCCTGCCGCACCGACGTCGGCGTGCCGATCGCGCCCGCGCGCGGCAACGTCAGCCAGATCATCAACGTCTTCGACACCACCGATCCCAATGGCGGCACGCCCACCGCGGAGGCGCTGCGGCTGGCGGCGCAGTACATCACCGGAACACGCGGCGTGGCGCGCACCATGATCCTCGCGACGGACGGCGCGCCGAACTGCAACGGCGACCTCGATCAGTCGCGCTGCACGTGTACGTCGGTGAGCGGCAACTGCGCGACCGCTCCCGGCGGCGAGTTCAATTGCCTCGACGACACCCGGAGCATCTCGACCATCACCGACATCTTCCAGAACATGAAGATCCCGGTCTTCGTGATCGGCATCGGCAGCACCGAGCGTCCCGAGTTCCTCAAGGTGCTCGACGACATGGCGGTCGCCGGCGGTCGCCCGCGGCCCACCACGCCGAGGCACTACAACGTCCAGTCGGGCGCGGACCTCCAGTCGGCGCTCACCATCATCAGTGACAGCATTGCAAAATGCACGTATCTCACCCCGTCCGCGCCCACCGACCCGAACGCGATCAGCGTCGAGGTCAACGGCAAGTCCATCCCGCGAGATCCCTCGCACATGAACGGGTGGGACTGGGTCGATCAAGCGTTTGGCGAGCTGGCCTTCTTCGGGCCTGCGTGCGCAGCGGCGTCCGGCGGCACCACGACGGCGGCGATCACCGGCGTCGTCAGCTGCATGAACCCCTGAGACGACCACCATGCGCAGCGTCGCCGAAGCGCTGTTCACGTCCGAGGGGACGCGCGCCCGCACCGCGAAGGTCGAGGCGCTCGCGGCCGCGCTCGCCGATGTATACGCGCGTGAGCCCGCACGTCTGCCGTTCGCCGCGCGCTTCCTGACCGGCACGATGCTCCCGACCGAGGACGACCGCACGCTGGGCGCAGGCGGCGCGCTGGTCTTCGAAGCGGCAGCGAGCGTGTCCGGGATGGCGCCGGCGGACCTCGCCGCCCGCGCACGCAAGGCTGGCGACCTCGGGACGGCGATAGGCGAAGCGATCGAAGCACGGCGAAGCGACGGCCGAAACGCGCGAGCCGCGCCGCCGGGGCTGACGCTCGAGGCGGCCGAGTCGGTGGCGCTGGCGCTCGCGGAGACCAGATCGCGGAGCGAGAAGCTACGTGCATTGTGCACGATCCTCGAGGCCTGCACGCCGCTCGAGGCGCGCTACCTGGCGCGCGCCATCCTCGGCGAGATGCGGGTCGGCGCGAAGGAGGGCATCGTCCTCGACGCCATCGCGAAGGCCTTCGGAAGGACGCTCGCCGATGTACGTCGCGCCGCTGGGCTCGTGACCGACGTGGGTCACCTGGCGCTCCTCGCCGCGCAGGATCGGCTCGCCGAGGCGCGCGTGGTGGTGGGCCGGCCGCTCGGCTTCATGCTCGCGACGCCCATCGAGACGGCGCGCGGCGCCGACCTCGAGGCGCCGCACGCCGTGGAGGACAAGATCGACGGCATCCGGGCGCAGGCGCACGTCTCCGCGGCTGGCGTGCATCTCTTCGCGCGCGGCCAGGGCCCGGTAACGAAGGCATTTCCCGACGTGGTCGGGCCGCTCGCCGGCGCCGCGCGTGACGGGCTGCCTGCGGCGATCCTCGACGGCGAGATCGTGGTGATGACCGCCGAAGGGCGGCCGCGCCCTTTCTCCGCCATCCAGCCGCGGCTCAAGAAGACCGAGCCCGATGAGGACCTCGTCCGCGATCATCCGGTTTGCTACGTCGTCTACGACATCCTCTTTGAAGGCGACGAGGTGCTGCTCGGTCTCCCCTTTCTCGAGCGGCGCGCTCGCCTCGAGAAGTGGCTGGCGACGGCACCCGCGCCGCTCGTCCTCCACGATTCACGGCTGCTCGTCTCGAAGGAGGCGCTCGACGCCGAGTTCGACGCCGCACGCGCGCGCGGCTTCGAGGGCCTCGTCCTCAAGCGGCTCGACGCCGTCTACGCCGCCGGCGTTCGCGGCTTCGCCTGGCTGAAGGTGAAGAAGGCGCTCGCCACGCTCGACGTGGTGGTGGTCGCCGCCGAGCGCGGCCACGGCAAGCGCGCCGGCGTGCTGAGCGACTACACCTTCGCGGTACGGAGCGATGGCGAGCTGCTCACGGTCGGCAAGGCTTACAGCGGGCTCACCGACGTCGAGATCGCGTCCATGACGGCACGTCTCGAGGCGATCGCCATCGGCGACGAGCAGCACGGGTACCTGCGCGTACGGCCGGAGATCGTCCTCGAGGTGGCCTTCGACGGGCTTCAGAAATCCGACCGGCACTCGAGCGGCTTCGCGCTCCGCTTTCCTCGCATCGCCCACATCCGCGACGACAAGAGCTCCGACGAGGCCGACACGCTCGACTCGGTCCGCGCGCTCTGGGAAGCGCAGCTCGCCTCCGGCCACCGCGAAGACCTCACCGCCAAGGACAGGAAGCTCGGCAAGCCCACGCCGCCGAAGAAGGGCCGCAAATCCGGCCGCCGCCCCGACATCCGCGCCAAATCCAAGCAACTCAAGCTCTTCGACGACGACTGAGCAGAACCGAGCTCGAGGCGCTCGTTCGTCACTCGGCGATCTTCGGGTCGACGCCCATCTCTCGCAGCAGCGCATCTCCCGGGGTGGTGGCGTCGAGGAGCCACTCGATGTAGCGGATGTCGACGTGGATGCTGCGCGTGAGTGACGGGACGAAGACCCAGTCTGACGCCATCGCTTCGTAGTTGCCGTCGAAGACCAGGCCCACGAGCTCGCCCTTGGCGTTCAGCGTCGCCGAGCCGGAGTTGCCGCCCGTGATGTGCAGATCCGCGAGGAAGTCGACCGGCACGTCTCCGAGCGTGTCGTCGGCGTAGGGCCCGAGCTTCTTCGCGGCGGCGGCTGCGCGCACGCGCTCCGGGACGTCGAACGGCGGCGTCCCTTTGTGCTTCGCGATCATCTCGGAGAGCGTGGAGAACGGCCGGTACGGCGCGGCGTCGGGGGTCGGCTTGTAGCCGCGCACTGTGCCATAGGTGATGCGAAGGGTGCTGTTCGCGTCGGGCGCGAACGGTTCCTTGCGGTATGCATGCATCGCCTCGATGTACTTCGGCTTCAGCACCGCCATGCGACCCGCGAGTCGGTCGTGACGCTCCTCGACCTCGGCCCCGAGCGGCCGCAGCTTCAGCGCGAGCAGCAGCAACGGGTCTGTGCTCTTCCGCAGCTCGGCGGTGGTCGCGCTTTTGAAGAGGTCGGCGCGGACCTTCGGATCGGCGAGCCTGGTCCCGTCGTAGAGCGCAGCGACCGCCTTCTTGATCGCCGCCGGCGCGAGGTCGCTGCCGCCCACCACCTTCGCGAGGCTGGCGCTGCGCTCCTTCTCCGGCATGCGCGCGCCGCGCTCGAGCGCGAGGCCGAGCAGCGCCTCGTCGACCTGGCGGTGATACGCGGTCGTCATCGCCGCCAGCGCCTGCTCCTGCCGAGGCCAGTTTCGAGCCTGGAAATCTGGGTCGCGGTCGGTGTCCGGCTTCGAGCGCTCCTCGGCCATGCGGACGATGGTCATCGCAGCCGTCATCAGCTTCGGAAGCTGGAGCTCGTCGAGCTCGGCATCCGC
>JAYTOQ010000990.1:0-9457 GCA_043747665.1 Polyangiaceae bacterium
GTATCTTCGCGGTGGCCGTGGGACAATGTATTCCCGGTCAGATCGACGGATTGCGCAACGCCTTGCGCAAGTGGGCGCCCGTGCGGAGGCGGAGGCGGAGGCGCGCCTGATCCGGATCCCTTCCCACCACGAACGCCGCACACGTGGCTCCTCGGCGAAGGTTGGAGCACGCGCGGCGGCGGGCTGCTCTCGCCGTACGAGCGCCCCGCGTCCGCGTCATTGCACGACGTCGAGCAACCTGGAGGGCGGGGACGCCAACGTCATCTGGGTGGAGCCCGCCGCACGAGCACCCGCGCTTCGTGAGCGCATACCAGGCCCTGTCGCGCTCGTGTCGAGGCCCGCCGCATCACCGCAGCACCACCGCGTACCAAGACCCCCGCCCGCTGGAAGCGCGAGCGCGAGCGTCACTCCCCGAAGCGAAGTAGCTCGAGGAGCTCCGTGGACGTGATCGCCTTCGCGCTCGCCTTGCCCTCGAGGACCGCCGACGCGAGCTCCTTCTTCGAGGCATGCATGGCGAGGACGGCCTCTTCGATGGTGCCGCGGCTCACCAGGCGATACACGGTGACCGGCTCGGTCTGGCCCATGCGGTGCGCGCGGGACGTGGCCTGCTCCTCGGCGGCCGGGTTCCACCACGGGTCGGTGTGGATCACGTAGCTCGCGCTCGTCAGGTTCAGACCCGTGCCGCCGGCGAGGAGCGAGACGCAGAACACGTCGTACTCGCCGCGCTGGAACGCATCGACGATGGCGCGACGCTTCGTCGTCGGCGTGTCGCCCGCGAGATAGGCGACGCGCAGGCCGGCAGCCTCGAGCTCCGGCTTCAGCTTGCCGAGGAACTGCGTGAACTGGCTGAAGAGCAGCGCGCGGTTGCCTTCCTGCGCGAGCTCCACGCAGATCTCGACGGCCCGCGTGATCTTCGACGAGCGCCCCTCGTATGTGGGGTCGACGAGACGCACATCGCACGCCAGCTGCCGAAGCCGCGTGAGCGCCGCGAAGAGCGCGATCTTGAGCTGCGCGGTGGTCTCGTCCTTCTTGCGCTTCGCGAACTGCTGCTCGCACGCGCGACGCAGCGCGAGGTAACGCTTTTGCTCGGACGGATCGAGATCGATGTACTCGGTGATCTCCTCGCGCGGCGGAAGCTCCTCGAGCACCTTCGCGCGCGTGCGACGGAGGAGGAACGGCGCGAGCAGTCGTCCCAGCACCGCGAGGCGCACGTCGTCGCGCTGCTGGCCCTCGATGGGCTTGCGGAACCGCTCGCGGAACGCAGCCTCGCTGCCGAGCAACCCAGGAAACGCGAGGTCGACGATGCTGTACAGCTCGCCGAGGTGATTCTCGAGCGGCGTGCCCGTCAACGTGATGGTGAAGTCGCGAGCGAGCGAGCGCACGGCGTCGGTGCGCTGCGCGGCGACGTTCTTCACGTACTGCGCCTCGTCGACGACGACGGTGGCGAAGCGATGCTCCTCGAAGGCCTTGCTGCGCCGCTGCAGCAGCCCATACGAGACGACCAACACGTCGGCGGGGCCGAGCGCCGCGAGATCGAGCTCGCGCTCGTCGTTGAACCAGCGCGTCTTCAGGCTCGGCATGAAACGCGCGAGCTCGGCCATCCAGTTCGAGGACACCGACGCCGGCGCGATGATCAGCTGTGGACCGAGCGCCGCGCGCGCCTTCAGGACGGCTGCAGTCTGCACGGTCTTTCCGAGCCCCATGTCGTCGGCAAGGATGCAGCCCGGAGCCCACGTCGCGAGCCGGAGCATCCACTCGACTCCGTCGTGCTGGTAGGGGCGGAGCGTGCCGTGCTCGAGCGACGGAACGGCCACGGCCTGCGCGCGCGCCTCGAAGCGCTCGACGTAGGCGGCGAGATCGGCGCCGCGCACGTCGTCGAACAGCTCGCGCGCGTCGGCGAGGATCGACCCGAATGCGTCGTGGATGCGCGCATCCTCGCCCTTCGCGGCGCCGCCCAGCTCGGTGGCGAATGCGACGGGCTGAAGCTTCGCGATCGCCTCCTTCGAGAGCTCGAGGAAGACGCCGTCCGCGGCGCGAACGAAGCGCTGCGCGAGGCGCGCGGCGTCGAGGACGTCGCCGAGCGTGAGCTTGGCGCCGGCGACGTCGAGCGCGCCGCCGACGACGAGCCAGGAGCCGGTCTTTCTTACGTCGAGCGTGCGCTTCGCGTCGTCCCACGCGGTGACGGTGGGCGCCTTGCCGATCTTGATCTCGATGGCGAGGCCGAGCGGATTCTGATCGAGGTAGCCGGCGAGCGTGAGCGTGTCCGCGAGCCCCTCGGTGTGGCCGCTCCCGCCGTTCCACACCAGCGGCGCCGCGATGCGTTCCCGCGAGTCCTCGGCGATCGCGACCTCGCGCACGAGGTCGCGCTCCACGAAGAAGCGCGCGTCGCCCTCCGCGAAGGTGAAGAGCACGGGGCCCTTCCCCGGCGCGACCAGCGGCGCGCGCGCATGCACGGTGATGAAGATGTCGACCACGGCCGCGCCGTGCGGCTGCCACTCGACGCGCAGCGCCGGCGCCGGCTCGTAGGGCAGCTCGACGCCAAGCGCGTCGCGCGGCAGCTCCACGACGCCCGCGTTGATGAGCGGCTGCGCGACGACCAGCAAGCGCGGCACCGACTCCGGCGGGAACGCCATGGCCGCGCCGATCGAGTGCGCGGCGTCGAGCCAGGGACGGAGCGCGGGCGGCACGAACACCGACGCGACGATGTGGCCGCGCTGAGCGCCACGCAGCCCGGTGCTCTCGACGCCGCTGAGGAGCGACGCGTCGAGAAGACGTCCGCCGACCGTGAATTGAGGCGAGAGGGCACCGTCCGGCCCAGGCGCCATGCGCATCGCCAGATCGCCGGCGATGATCTCCGCTGCGGGGTCGCCGTCGGCATCGGACTTCGCGCCTTCCTGCCAGCGCACCACGCCGTGCTGCCCGAGGAGGCGCAGGAGCTCGTGGCCTTGCGGCGTGCCGAGCGCGAGCTTCGCCTCGTTGGCGCGCTCGAGGCTGCACATCGCGACGCGCGCGATCTCACGCTCGAGGGGCAGCGCCTCCTCCATGTAGAGCGCTTCGAAGGTGTCCTTCTTCCACTTCGCCGGCTTGCCGTTCTGAAGCGTGCGACGCGAGAACGGCGTCACGCGATAGGTGCCGCCACGATACGTCTGCGCGAGGGTGAACGACCACGAGCGCGGCTCGGAGGCCTTCGGCTTGTCGTGACCGAGCTGCTCGAGCACGTGATCCCAGACGGGACGACCAAGCTCGCGCTCGAGCGCAACGACCGCGTCCTCGGTGCGCGCATGCAGTGCGATGAGCACCTCGCGGAGCGCGAAGAGATCCCACGCGTCGGGCGGTCCGTGCGCCTCGAGCGTGCCCGCCTCGAAGCGCGGCTCGCCACGCGTGCCGAGCGGCAGCATGAACGACAGCTTGAACGGCTCGGTGAGCAGCGGCACGCGCCGCTCGCGCGCTTCAAAGACCCCGCGCTGCGCGTCGTAGAAGAGATCGAAGCCGGGATGACGCCGGCCTTCGAGCGGTCCGGGCGCCGCGCGCCTGATCTGCGCGTCGTCGCGGCACGCGAGATAGCGCTCGGCGAGCGCGCCGTAGACCTCCGCGAACACGCTGCCGGGCAGCGGAGCCTCGGGCGGCGTCCAGGCGCGGAGCGTGGCGAGGTCACGGCCCATCTCCGCGGCATGGAGGAGCACCTGCTTGCGGATCGCGATGATCCCCGGCGTGCTCGCGTGGTTCGAGCGCGCCCACCAGTCGGCGAGCGGCGACCAGCGATCGAACGAGTCGCTGATGCGAACGCCCGCGTGGAGGGCGAGCCGCGAGAGGAACAGCGACACCGAGTAGACGGAGCGCAGGAGCGGAGGACACGCCTCCAGCTCAGCGCCGCGCGCGCCGGGGGGCGGGGGCGAGGGCGAGGGCGGGGGCGAGGGCGAGGGCGAGGGCGAGAGCGACGACGAGAGCGAGAGCGACGACGAGAGCGTAGCTCCCGGCATGACCAGGACCGGAACCGCGCTGCTCGTGTGCGGCTTCTGGACAACCGCGTCCTCGTGCAGCGTGAGCGCGACAGCGACGACGTGGACGCACCGCTCGTTGCGCAGGAACGTCGCGCACGTGCAGTTGGTGGCGATGCCGTCGCGCAGGTAGGGGCCGATGGTGACCTCGTGCAGCTGGCTGTCCTGCACGAAGGAACGCGCGCTCATGCCGTCGGTCTCGCGGCGGAAGCCGACCACGTGACCGGTCGCCACGAGACGGCGCGCGCCGCGAAGCAGCTCTTCCTCGAATGTGCCGAGAAGCTGAACCAGCCGCCGCTCTGCCGCGACCGTGAGCCGTGCCTCGTTTGCCACCACCCTTTCTCGTAGGCGAAGGGCGCGATCGCGGCAAGAGCGTCAGCCCCTGGTGGGCGACCTTTCAGCGCGACCGCGCTGATTGGCGCGCTTCGGCCCGCACGGTTCGCTCTTTGCGGTAGGCACCACGTCGATCCCCTCGGCGTCGCGCGCGATGCGCAGACCGACCGCGTACTCGTCGACCGCGGCGGCGAGCAACGTCATTCCGAGCGTCACCCAAGGAGTCCGGTCCTCGGTCACGACACGCTCGACGAGGTCCTGCTCGATACGCCCGAGCTGAGCACCTCGAGCTCGGGGAAATCGAAGGGCTCGACGGGCCGGACGTGTCGCAACGAGAACGAGAACCAGGACGCGCGTGTGCGGGTGGTGGACACGCCAGCCGGTCTAGCGCCGCCGGTTCGTGGAGCCACGGAGGCCGCCGGAGCAGCGTGCGTGCCAGGAGCCGGACCGCGCTTTTGCGACGTTTCCGGGGTACGTATGGCCGTCCCGGACAGAGCGAGGGGTGGCCCAGGACAGGTTTTGTCCCCGCCGAGCTTGCCGATTTGCCCCGGAGCGAGCAAGAAAGGGCCCTCACCGCGCAGGCGGCATACGGAGAAGAGCAAGTGGCTGCGAAACACGACGCAAAAAAGGCGCGCGCGAACTTCTGGGTGATGCAGCAGAACCTGGCGAAGCAGAAGGGCGGACGGCCCGGCTACCAGTTCAACGAGAAGAAGCTGCCCAAGGGCAGCCCGCCGAAGTTCAACGTCGTTCTCGTGCCCAACGACGAGGCGAAGGCCGACGCTGCAGCAACCGCCGAGCAGGCGAGCCACGACCGAGCCGCGTCCAGCAGCTGACCACCGGCGCGTCGCGTCGCCGGCGCGTCGGGTCGCGTGGCGTCACGGCATCACGCGAGCTGCCAGATCCGCACCGCCTGCTGCCGCCCGCGGACGTGGATGGCGTCGTGCGCGACGGCCTCGACGTCGTCACGGCCGCTCGCGGTCCACGTCTCGTCCGATACCAGCACGCGCGAGTGGAGCTCCTTGTTGAGCGACTCGATGCGCGAGGCGACGTTCACGACATCGCCGATCACCGTGTATTCGCGGCGCTGCGCCGAGCCGATGTTGCCGACGACCGCGTCTCCGGTGTGCAGGCCGATCCCCACCTCGGTGGGCGGAATGGTCCCGGCAGCGACGAGCCGCTCGATGCGCTCCACGATGTCGAGCGCGGCGTCGACGCCGGCGCGGCTGGCGTTGTCCTCGTGGATGGGCGCGCCGAACACCGCCATGTACCCGTCGCCCAGGAACTTGTTGACGATGCCGTGCCGGCTCACCACCGCGTCGATGGTCGCCTCGAAGACGTCGTTGAGGTAGTCGACGACCTCCTCGGGGCTCTTGTCCTCGCAGAAGGCCGTGAAGTTCCTGATGTCGAGGAACATGACGCAGACGGTGCGCGTCTCGCTCTTCACCTCGGTCTTGCCGGCGATCAGGCGCTCTACGACCTCCGGGGAGACGTGCTGCCCGAACACGCTGACGATGCGCGCGCGTTCGCCGACCGATTCGATCGCGCTCGTGAAGCTGCTGCGCAGTCGCCGCGCGACGAATCCGGCCGCGACCCCGCTGACGAGGAGCACGATGGCCTTGCCCAGGTGATGAGGGACGGACGACAGCGCGGGCTCGACGACGCGTCGTATCGCCTGAGCCCCACAGGAACGCGATCATCGCGTATTCCCCGGCCGCGACCACGCCGGTGAAGGTGCACAGGAAGAAGTCGAGACCGAGCGTCGAGAGGAGAATGAAGATCGAATAGACGAATGCCGACGGCATCAAGAGCGCCTGCACCGGCCCATCTCCGGACGCGTAGTAGAGAATGACCGCGGTGGGCATGCTCGTCTCGACGAACGCGTGCAGGTAGCGGCGCCCCGTCTTCGGGGCCTCGTCGCGGGCGAGCAGGCCACGGATCCAGAAGAGGACGTAAAGCTCGAAGCCCGCGACGATGATGAGGAAAAGCCCGACGGGCGCCGTGTCGATCCGTCCGTGGAGGAGCGCTGCGACCGCCTCGGGATACGCGCCGCCCACGATCACGAGCGCAAAGAGCGCGATGGTCGGAATGGCAAAGAGAAGGCGCGCTCGGACCCGCTCCGCGCCGAGGATCTCGCGGACGAGGCGGCGCTCGAATGTCTCTCTCGGGTCCTCGACGCTCATGCCCGCAGAGAGGATAGAGGAGGAGCGGCCTCGACGTCGGGCCTACCGGCGGGCGAGCGGCTTCAGGCCGTGACCGGGCTGCCGCTCGTCGCAACCGCGTGCTCGGCGCGCTCGACGCGCTCGACCAGCGTTCCGTCGGCGATGGCTGCCTTCGTGAGCGCCTCGCCGCCGATGAGGACGCCGCGCACGAAGACCTGCGGGAACGTCGGCCAGCCGCTCCAGAGCTTGATCGCGAGGCGCTTTTTCCACTCCGAGAAATAGCTGCCGTATTCCAGGTAGTGGAATTCGACACCGGCCTCGCCGAGCGCCTTCTTGACGTTCTTGACGTGCGGGTTTTGCGCCATGCCCACGACCACCACGGCATGACTGGCGACGGCGGCGACCACCTCGTCGACGATCTCCACGTGGAAGGTCCGAAGCTTCTCGGCCGCGGCAGGAGCGATGCGGTTTGGTTCGAGGACCGGACGGGTTTTCATGGTGAGCTTTGATGCTGGGCGCCGGGCGGGCGTTTCGGGTACCACCGTTCCATGCCCGATCAGCACCAGCGGCCGGCTTCGCGCGATGACCAGGCCGGCCCGGCCGTCCGTGCTCCGAGCCACGCCGAGCGTTGTCGCACACTCGTGTCGCTCGCGCGATCGGCCACCCTGTCGACGGTCGCGCGCGAGCCGGCGGGCTTTCCCTACGGCTCGCTCGTGACGGTCGCGAGCGACGCGCTCGGTCGACCGCTCGTCCTCATCTCGACGCTCGCCGAGCACACGAAGAACCTCCATGCGCGGAGCGAGGCGTCGTTCCTCGTGACGGAGCCGCTCGACGCGCACGATCAGCCGCTCGCCGTCGGTCGCGTCACCATCCTCGGTCGCTGCGCGCAGGTCACCGACGCCGAGCGCCTCGAGGTACGCGAGGTCTTCCTCGCGCAGCAGCCGAGCAGCTCGTACTACGTCGACTTCGAGGACTTCGCGTTTTTCCGCCTCGAGCCGGAGTCACTGCGCTACGTCGGCGGCTTCGGTCGCATGTCGTGGGTGTCGGCCGACGACTATCGCGCCGCGCAGCCTGATCCGCTCGCGACCTCGTCGCAAGGCATCCTCCAGCACATGAACCAGGACCACACCGACGCCGTGCTGGCCTACGCGACGAAGCTCGCCGGCGTCGCGGACGCGACGGCCGCGACGATGACCGCGGTCGATCGCTACGGCTTCGAGCTCGCGCTGATCACGCCGGCCGGCCCGCGCGCCATGCGGCTCGCGTTCGACGAACCGGTGGCGACGAGCGAAGAGGTCCGCGCGGCGATGGTGACGCTCGTGAAGCGAGCGCGCGGCGCGTAAAGCAACGACATGTTCGGTGGACTCATCACGATTGCGGGCGGGATCCGCGCGGCTTCGGGCTTCATCATCAAGCGCTCGCCGAACGCGCAGTCGCTCATCGTCAAGATCGCGCCGTACCAGGGCTGGATCGGGATGCTGATGTTCGTCTGGGGTGAGTGGGAGACATATGCACAGCGTCCTCGGCATCTCGCTGCTCGCCTCGCCCCCCCCATCTCGTGCGCGTTCCGGATAGCCTGGGGCGTCGCCGACCTCCTCGTCAACTTCCTCCTCGGCTTCGGTCTCATCACGCACTCGCCATCGTGATGGGCGCCCTCTACATCGTGTTCGCGGCATGAAGGCGTGACGGCGGCGGGGCGTGTACGATGCGCCTCGCACCGATGTCGAACCAGCCCAGCCACGATGACAGCAATCGCCGAGAACTCGAGGCGCGCGTCGGCCGCACGCTCTGCCAGCGGTACACGCTGGAGCGGGTGGTCGGCGTGGGCAGCACCGCAGCGGTGTACGCGGGCACGCATCGCAACGGCAACCGCGTCGCGATCAAGGTGCTCCACACCGAGCTCTCGGCCTCGAAGGAAGTCCGCGAGGGCTTCGTCCGCGAGGCCTACGTCGCGAACAAGGTGGAGCACCCCGGCGCGGTACGCATTCTCGACGACGACGCCACCGAGGACGGCATCGTGTTCGTCGTCATGGATCTCCTCGAGGGCCAGACGCTCGAGGAGATGATCGTTCGCCAGGGCGGCAAGCTCTCGGCGAGCGAGCTCGTTCCGCTGAGCTGCCAGCTCCTCGACGTGCTCGCCGCTGCGCATGCCAAGGGCATCGTGCATCGCGCCATCGAGCCCGCGAACGTCTTCGTGACGCAGAACCGCACCGTGAAGGTCATGAAGTTCGGCACCGCGCGGCTCGCCGACGGCACGCGCCCGCCGGGTCGCGCAGGTCGCGCCATGAAGACCGCGGCGTACCTCGCGCCCGAGCAAGCGCGAGGCGAGACGACGCTCGTGGATGCGCAGACCGACCTCTGGGCCACCGGCGCTGTCATGTTCCGCGCGCTCTCGGGTGGCGCGGTCTATCCCGCCGAGACGCCGGAGATGGTTCGCGTCCAGGCGGCGACGCAGCCTGCACCGCTGCTCAAGTCGATGGCGCCGCCCGTCGACATTCATGTCGCGGGGATCATCGACCGCGCGCTCGCGTGGAAGAAGGACGATCGCTGGAAGAGCGCGCAAGCCATGGCGACGGCGCTCCGCTCGGCGGCGAACGTTGCGGCATCGCAGCCGCCGATGCAGCGGCCCGCCCAGCAAGAGCAACTGCAACTGCAACTGCAGCCGCAACCGCTCGTGCCCGTGGGGCCGTTCCCGGTCACGTCGACCACCGACAACGGCTGGATCAAGTGGGTCGCAGCGATCGCCGCGCTGATGATGCTCTTCATCGTCGGGGGCGGCATTGCGTTAGTCGTCGCCCTGCGCCCGCATCGTGCAACGACCGGACCCGACCCCAGGTCCGGCACCACGTGGAGCGACGAAGACTCGCCCGTTCCCGTCACCAGCCGCGATCCGGTCTGGGGCAAGCGCGACGCGCCGGTCACCATCGTCCAGTTCTCGGACTTTCAGTGCCCGTTCTGCGCGCGCGT
>JAYTOQ010000991.1:0-3605 GCA_043747665.1 Polyangiaceae bacterium
CCGAGGAAGCGGCCTGTTCGCGCGGACACCGAGCGCAGGATGTTGAGCACGCGGAAGTTGGCGATGAGCGCGGTAATGCCGCCGGCGAGCGAGCAGATCCTGCTCAGGCCGGCGGCTTCGTCGCCGCCGAACACCACGACGACGCTGAGGGCATGGAGCACCATGCTGACGATCGGCAGCGCAGTGCCGAGCCCCTTGCCCGTGTCCTGTCGATCGAGGAACGGCCGTCGACGTAGCAGCCATATCGACGGGTAGAAGCCCAGCGTCACGAGGCTCAGGACGATCGTCAGGATGACCGGGCGACGTTCGCTTTCGAAGTCGTTCGGTCCGTCCTCGTAGCCGTCGCTGAATGCCCGCACGTCCGCGGTGGCCTCGGCAGGCGGCGCGTACGGGTTGTGCCGTTCGCCCGGCATGCGGCCGAGCATCGCAGGTCCGGCCCAGAAATCTAGAGCGAGCCCTGGGCGCGCCGATCGTAGAGATAGAGCTCGAAGATGCGCGACGTCCTCCCACCGCGAAGGACGCGTACGCGGCTCTGCGCTTCCTTCACGTGGGCCGGGAGTTGCTCGGCGCCGTCACCCGGGTAGCGATTGTCGGTGACGAAGAGGACGTGCTCGGCGGCGCGCCACTCCTCCCGCGGGAGCCACGCATCGAAGTCGTCGGGCACGGGCGTCGCGCAGCCGACGCGGACGCCGGGCAGCGCGGCCTGGAGCTGCGCGCAGATCGTCCAGTGCGGTCCGATCACGACCACCTCGCGTCCTTCGGGATCGAAGGGCGTGCCGGCGGTCGCCATCTGCTCCTTGACGGCGGCGATCGCTGTCGGCCATCCGTAGAGCTCGCTGGCGATGTCGATCTTCGGATCGGCGGAGGCGGGGAGCAGGCGCGCCGACGCCGGTGCGAGCACCCATGCATGGGCGATCAACGTGAGCAGCGCGGCGACCGCCAGCGCGATCGTGGTGAGCCGCTTCGAGCTCAGCGTCACCTCGCCGACGCGGCGCGCGGCGTGGATCGGTAGCACGAGCAGCGCGGGGGCGATCCAGTGCGGCTCCGCCACGGGGCTCCAAACGCACATGCCGAGGAGCGGAATGATGGGTAGCGCGAATGCGAGGAACAGGAGCCGCGAGACCGCATCACGTGAGCGTTCGCGGATCAGATCCCGCGCGACGATCACGGCCAGAACGGCGAACACCGGCGACAGGTACGCGAGCTGACCGCCCAGGAGCGCGCCGAGGTTCCGGAGAACGACGCCTCCGCCCGCGGCGTGCTGCGTGTCGACGAAGCGATGGCGCAGCATCGGCCATCCCGTCTTGCCCTCGAACTGGACGATGGGTCCGAGCACGACGACGCCTGCCGCGAGCCCTGCCCACGGCCACGGCGTGCGAACCGCCGCGCGCGCGCGCCCCTCGTCACGAAGCGCAGGTGCACTCGAGAAGGCCGCTCCGAGGTACGCGAATAGCAGCGCCCCAATCAAGAGCAGGCCCGAAACCTTGGCCGCGCAGGCGACGCCCGCGAGGAGCCCCGCGCCCAGGAACGCGGCGGCCGAGCGATTGCTTCCAGCGGTGGCACGCATCGCTACCGCAGCGAGCGCCAGTACGCCGAGCCATGCCGGCGCGAGCAGCAGGTCGGGCGTGAGCCCGAAGAGGCCGACCGCGGTCTCCGGGATGACCGCGATGATCAATCCAGCGAGCGCCGCGGGTCCGCGGGCTGCGCCGGCGGCGCGCGCCGTCCAGAACACGATCCACGGTACGAGCGTCGCGACCAGCGAGGTCACCGCGTGGACGCGCAGCGGCGTCGGGATCGCGCCCTCGCCGATGGCGCGGGCGACCAGGCCGACCAGGCCGGGATGATCGAGGAACGCCGGCTGAGGATGCGCCGCGTAAGACGCGTAGAGCGCCTCGCTGTCGCCGAAGCCCACCACCTGCGCCGCATAGAAGCGGATGCCCAGCATGCCGACGCTCAGACCGAGGAGCCCGAGGAACGCCGCGCGGCCCCACAGCGGATCCGTCGACGTGTCATCGTGCGCGGTGCCCGCATCGCCGTCGGTGGTCTCGGACCGTGCGCGCGCCTTCGCCTTCGCCTTCGCCTTGGCCTCGGCGCGCGCTTCGGCTTCGGCGTTGCGCTTGCCCTTCCGCGCGCTCATGCCGCCCGCGTGGCGAGCCAGGGCTCGAGCATGCGCGCGACGCTGCGCGCCGCATCCCGATGATCGCCGAGCGTCGCCTCGACCTCCGCGCACGCGCCGAGAAAGGACTCGCGCGCCTCGAGCACGGTGGTGAGCGCCTCGGTCATGCGCGATGCCGAGGCATGCCGCTGCAGGAGCTCGGGGAACGCTCCACGCCCGAGCAAGATGTTGGGGAGCGCGATGTGCTGCGTCTTGACGAACGCGCGCACGCCGAGCTCGGTTGCCCAGCCCACGCGATAGCAGACGATCGGCACCGCCCGCGCGAGCACGCACTCGAGCGACGCGGTCCCCGATGCGCACAGCGCCGCATCGAACGCGGGCAGCGCGTAGCCCATCCCGGAGCGCGCATCGACGTCCACGAGCTCGACGTCCGCGGCGCTGGCGGTGGCTCGAGCCCACGCCCGCGTGCCTGCGTCGAGGCTCGGCGCGAGGAGCACGCGCGCATCGACGCTCGCGTGCTCGAGCCGTACCTTCTCGTAGCCCTCGAGCATGGCGGGCAAGAGGCGGCGCACCTCGTGCGGGCGACTGCCAGGCACGATGGCCACGCCCCAGGCGCGCGGAGTCATGCCGAGCGTCTCGCGCGCCGAGACGCGATCGTAGGCGGTCCGACGCTCCTCGAGCGCGGGGTGACCAACATAGTGGGCGTCGACGCCGAAGCCGCGCCAGAGTGGCTCCTCGAAGGGCAGCATCACCGCCATGCGATCGAGATGACGGCGGAGAGGGATGGCCCGCCCACTCCGCCACGCCCAGACCTGCGGCGCGCCGTACCAGAGGATGCGCGTTCCGGTCTGCCACAAGGCGTGAGCGAGTCGCGCGTTGAACTCCGTGTAATTTACAAGCAAGGCAGCGGCCGGCTTCCGGAGCGCGGTCGCGGTGCGGACCATCGCGTATGCGCGCGCCACGCCGAAAGCGCGGCGCGCTACCTCGGCGACGCCGAGCGCGGTGGTGTCGCGGAGGTCGGCGACCAGGTCGACGCCCTCGGCGGCGAGCGCGCCGCCGCCCATGCCGAAGGCACGAACCCCGCGCGGAAGGTGCGAGATGACCGCGGCTCCGGCGCGGTCCCCCGAGGCCTCACCGGCGACGACCAGGAGATCGCCGCCGTTCACGCCGGCCGCGGACATGCCGAATCGACTCACGACCCTGACCTCCCGTGCCCGGTCGGCTCGGTCGGCTCGGTCGGCTCGGTCGGCTCGGTCGGCTCGGTCGGGGGCGCGAGCTCGACGCCGCCCGCGGGCAACGTGAGCATGTGGACGAGCGCTTCGCCATGACGTTCCACGCGGAATGCGCCGATGCCCGGCACGGTCGCGAGCGACTCCGGCGAGGGGTCGTCGAGGTCGGCGATGCCCTGGAGGACGTGACCGGGGAGGATCACCTGCTCGTCGAGGCCGCGCTTCTTCGCCTCTTCCTTCCGCCACTTCGAGAGCTTCTG
>JAYTOQ010000992.1:0-7037 GCA_043747665.1 Polyangiaceae bacterium
AACCAGGCGCCCCCCTTCTCTAATCGCGGGATCTCGTTGACGATTTGCCAGAACTTCGCTTCCCTAGCGGACGGCGGGGGGCGTTCCGACGCCGAGGCATGTCGCAACAGCACTCGGAACACCGCGGAGTAATGAGATGACGAAGAGTGAACTCATCGACGCGATGGCGGCGCGAAGCCAGCTCACGAAGGCGAGGGCCGAGCTCGTGGTCAACTGCGTCTTCGAGGCGATGACCGAAGCGCTACAGCGCGGCGAGGGCATCGAGATCCGCGGCTTCGGCAGCTTCACGGTCCGGCCGTACAAGGCGTACTCCGGTCGCAACCCGCGCACGGGCGCGCCGGTCCCGGTTCCGCCGAAGCGCCTTCCGTTCTTCAAGGTCGGCAAGGAGCTCAAGGAGCTCGTCAACAACAGCCGCCTCACGCACGCGACGATCACCGGCGGCGACGACAAGGACGACTGACCGGCGCTCGCTGGTCCGGGCCTTGCTCCCTTCGCCTGCGATGACCGCGGGGAGGACACCATGAGCGCGCTCCGGACGATCCTGGAAGGTAAAGAGCCGACCGTTCACTACGTGACGCCGGAGGCCACGGTGCTCGCTGCGGTCGAGAAGATGTGTCGGGCGCACGTCGGAGCCTTGCTCGTCGAGGTCAACGACGAGCCGATCGGTATCGTCACCGAGCGCGACATCATGAACCGGCTCGTGCTGCAGCAGCGCGATGCGGCAAGCACGCACGTCGCCGAGATCATGAGCCGCGACGTGCTGTGCATCGATCCCGATCGCGAGCCCGAGGAGGCGATGGCGTTGATGACGGAGCGGCGCGTCCGCCACCTCCCCGTCGTCGTGGAGAACGTCGTCGTCGGGATCATCTCGATGGGCGATCTCGTCCGGTGGGCGAGCCGCAACTCGGAGTTCGAGGTCCGCATCCTCCGCGACTACGTGATCGGCGTGTATCCGGGCTGACGCCGTACTAACCTGCGGCGGTCATGACGGACCGTTTCCCTCCCGTTCCCGAGCAGATGGCCGTGCTCACGCGTGGCATCGTCGACCTGCACGTCAAGAGCGAGCTCGAGCTGCGCCTCGAGGAGTCGCGCAAGAGCGGCAAGCCGCTGCGGGTGAAGGCCGGCTTCGATCCCACGCGTCCCGATCTCCACATCGGTCACGCGGTGCTGCTCGCGAAGATGCGTCAGTTCCAGGACCTCGGGCATCAGGCGATCCTCCTCGTCGGCGAGTTCACCGCGATGGTCGGCGACCCCACCGGCAAGAGTGACTCGCGCCCGCGGCTCTCGCGGGAGGAGATCGCGGTCTCCGCGAAGACGTACACGGATCAGGCCTTCAAGATCCTCGACCGCGATCGGACCGAGATCCGGAACAACTCGGAGTGGCTCGACAAGCTCACGCCCGTCGACATCGTCGAGCTGATGGCGAAGATGACCGTGTCGCGCATGCTCGAGCGCAACGACTTCGCGAAGCGCTTCGCGGAGAACCGTCCCATCTACCAGCACGAGTTCCTCTACCCGCTCCTCCAGGGCTACGACTCGGTGGCGCTGAACTGTGATCTCGAGCTCGGGGGGACCGATCAGCTCTTCAACCTCCTCGTCGGCCGCGATCTGATGAGTAAATACGGGCAGCGCCCCCAGATGGTGATCACCACGCCGCTGCTCGAGGGCATCGACGCCAAGATGGAGAACGGCGTCGTCGTAGGCGCGAAGATGTCGAAGAGCGCCGACAACTACGTGGGCCTCACCGAGGACCCGCTGTCGATGCATCGCAAGATCATGCAGGTCGATGACGACGTGATCTTCCGTTACTTCGAGCTGCTCTCGCTGAAGTCGAACGAGGAGATCACGAAGCTCAAGGCGGAGAAGGCCGCTGGCCGCCATCCCAAGGAGATCAAGGCGCTCTTCGCGCACGAGATCGTCGCGCGCTTCCACGACGAGGCCGCCGCGACCGGCGCAGCTGCGGAGTTCGAGAAGATCTACGCGGGCCACGCCATCCCCGCCGACGTTCCCGAGCACACGCTCACCACCGAGACCGAAACGCTCTGGATCGCGAAGGCGCTCTCCAGCGCAAACCTCGTGAAGTCGACCGGCGAGGGCAAGCGCCTCGTCGAGCAGGGCGGCGTCGAGGTCGACCAGGTCCGGATCACCGACGCGAACTTTCAGCTCGTGAAGGGCAAGCGCTACCTGCTCCGCGTGGGCTCGAAGAACCGGCGCTTCGCGTACGTCGTGGTCGCATCGTGATCCGCCGCGTGGCCGGGAGCGTCATCGCTCTCGCGCTCACGAGCTGCGGTCCGAAGCCCAGCGCGACACCACCGGCACCGCCGCCGGCGACGCTGCACCTCGACTCGGCGTGCGACCTCGCGCCCTCCGCTGCGGTCGAGTGGGTGCTCGATGCGCGACCGCGCGCCGTCGCAGAGACGCCAGACCTCATTCCGGTGATCGCGCTCGTCATTCCGGAGTCACGGTTCGCGATGTTCGCGGCGACGCACGGCGGAGTGGACGTTCGGCAGATCACGGATCTGTGCGTTGCAAAATACAAGGAAACGCTCTTGACCGTGGCGCGTGCCCCCCTCGACCCGTCGCGGCTCGAGAGGACCTTCGCCGACCGCATGACGCACCCCGGCGGTCGGAGCGTCGACGTCGTCAATCCTCCGGTCGTGCGGGTGTGGGGCGAGGTGAACGGAGAGGCGCAGCAACTCGTGGTGTTCGCCCGCGAGCTGGTGGCCCTCGAACAAGGCAAGGCCGGACCCGTCCGCGCGACCGAGGCCTTCGCGCTCGGCAAGCTTCGACGGGCCCAGCCCGCCCTGCGCGGCGGCCCACTCGCGCGCACCGTGGAGCTGATCGGCGAGGCTCCCGTGCGGGCTTTTGCGCCGGGACCGTTCGAGGGCGAGACCGCGCAGGGCCTCGGCGGTCTCATGCGCGCGAGCACGTCCGTCGCGGCTTCGGCGCGCTTCGTGGGGGCGCCGGCGAAGCTCGGGATCCGGATCGTGCTGACCGGTGCATGGGGGAAAGACGCGCCGGCCGCCGCGGAGCGGCTCGCTGCGGCGGTGCACGTCGTCTCCGAGAGCCCCTTCGGGCGGCTGCTTGGCCTCGATCATCCGCTCGTGTCGCCGCAGGTGCGCGGCATGGATGACGCCCTGGTCGTCGACCTGACCATCGACGGTAGGACGCTCGCACGCGGAGTGCATGACGCCCTCGATGCCGAGATTGGCGACATCATGCGCGGCGCAGCGGGCGCAGCGGGCGCAGGGGACGCGGGGAAACCGTAGTCGCGTCTGCGGTCGACGATCATCCTCTTACAGTGCATAATTCGGAGCTCCTTGATCGATCTCGCCATTCTGGAGAGCGTCAGTGACCTGACCTCCGAGCACGCCAAGCTTGCGGCGAGCTCGTCGACGGAGATCCGCAAGCTGCTCAAGCGCGTCGCGGAGATCGCGCAGCCCGGCGAAGGCTGCCCCAAGATCATGATGGCGCTCGCGCGTCTCGTCGGCCAGCCGTGGGTCGAAGGCGATCTCCGCATCGAGCTCTCGGGCGACGACGCCTCGACGACGATGAACGTCATGTGCGACTACGGCGTGGGGATCCGCGAGCGACTCCTTCCGCTCACGCGCTTCGGCGTCCCCATCGACGAATTCGAACGCGCTCTCGAGCTCGCTCCGAAGCTCGTCCTTCCGCTTCGCATCAGCGAGGAGGACGGGAAGCTCGTTCTCACTCCTCTCGCGACACCCGAGGCACGCGTGCGGAGCATCGCGCCGCCGGCGGTCGCCGTCGACGACGGCAGTCTCGGTGACGGCGAGCGTGCGACCGCGCCGCCGCCCGCCGACGAGCTGCAGGTCGTCGACGAAGCGATGCCCGACGAGCACGAGGGTCGGATGCGCTCCGGCCCGGTGCCCACGGGCAACATCGACGACAGCCCGCACGACCGGACCAGCAACGTGCACACGCGGCCGACGGTGCGCCGCATGGTGGCAATCGACGCCGCGGCGATTGCTGCGTTGAGGCGCGATCCACGCCGCGAAGAAGAGTAGACGGCGATCGCAGCAGAGCTCGTGCGGGCTCGTTTCGCCGTGGCCCGTTGACGCCGGAAGGCTAGCAGTGCTACGCGCGCGACCGTGGCACAGTCGACAGCACGCTCCTCCCGTCCCTCCTCTCGTACCCCTGCGGCGCCGGCACCTGTCCGTTCGCAGAAGACGCCGCGCGCTGCTGCTGCCAAGCCGCGAAAGCTCGCGGCGCCTGCTCCTCGCGCCGCGACCGTGACGACGCGTGCGAAGACGACGACCACGAGCAGCAAGGTACGCCCGCACGTGGCGTCCAAGGTGCCGGTGGCTGCGGTCGTGGTCGAGGCGGTCGCCGCGCGCCCCGCCGGGGCAACGCCGGCGCTCCGCGAGTCGGGCATCGTCCCGCGCATGGCGCCGCGCGGCTACGTTCCCCTGGTCGACATTCCGAAGCCCCCGCCGCCCCCGCGTGGCTTCACGCTGAACGTCGGCGACAAGGCCGTGCATCCGTCCCACGGCCTGGCCGAGGTCACGGCCATCGAGCACCGCGAGATCGGCAGCATGAAGGGTGAATTCTACATCCTTCGCATCATCGACAACGGCATGCGCGTGATGGTCCCGCGCGCCTCGTCCGCCGCCGCAGGCATCCGCCCCGTCATGAGCTCGAAGGAGGCCGACCGCGTCCTCGAGACGATGAAGGCCCGCGAGGTCGCCGTCGATCTCCAGCCATGGAGCCGTCGCTTTCGCGCCTACACCGAGATGATCAAGTGCGGTTCCCCGCAAGAGGTCGCCAAGGTGCTGCGTGACATGTACCGCCTCAAGTTCGACAAGGACCTCTCGTTCGGCGAGCGTCGCCTGCTCGATCAGGCGAAGAGCCTCCTCATGAAGGAGCTCGCCGCGGCCAAGGGCGTCCCCGAGCCGGTGCTCCAGGCGCAGGTCGACGGCATGTTCCGCGCGTGACCCAGTTCACGTGACCTCGGGTCACGAGATCTGGTTCACTTCCCGGATGAGCACGAGCTCCAACCGGTTGCGTCACGTCGTCGTGGCCGCTGCCGTCGTATCGGCAGCGATAGTCTTGCTGACGGGCTGCAGCAAGGGCCCCTCGAAGATCCAGGCCTTCGAGGCGATCCAGAGCGGCGTGAAGGAGGACGGGAGCTGCACGCTTCCTGTCGACATCCTTTCGCACGTGAAGATGCAGTACTCGACGAAGGGCATCTGCGTCCCGAAGGAAGGCGCAGAGAAGGCCAAGACATGCATCGATGCGCTCGTCGCCGCGGGCGCGACGAAGCGCATGCCGGATGCGTACATGCTGGCCTGGCCCGACGAGGTCGCGACCGCCAGCCTCTCCGACATCCCGGCGTACGAGCGGCGCGCGCGCAATCTCGTGTACAGCGAGTGCGTCGAGCTCGCCGGCGAGCTGCGTGACGGGCGCTTCGGTTGCGCGGCGGTGCAGGCCGAGAAGGTGCTGCGCGTCACGGCGCTCGACGACACGCACGCGGACGTCGCCTACGAGCGCAAGCTCACGCTGAAGCCGTCGCTGACCGCCATCGACACCGCCTGCGGAACGGTGACGAGGCCGCCCGGCGAGGCGACGGTGACTTTCGTGAAGACCGACAGCACGTGGGGTCTCGCGTCGCTCGCGCCGGCAGGCGACGGCGGCGACGGCGGCGGCGCGAACTGACTGCTCATGACGAGGGCCGCATGACGAGGGGCGCGAGGGGCGTGCTGCTCGGCATCGACATCGGCACGACCGGCGTGCGCGCGGCCGTCTTTGCCGAAGACGGCGCGCTCGTCGCTGACGCGAACGTCGCGTGTCCGCACGAAGCGCCGCAGGTGGGCTGGGCGGAGGCGGATCCAGACGCGTGGTGGCGCGCGGTGGTGCGCGTACTCGGCGAGGTCGGGCTCACGACGAAGCTCTCGGACATCGCGGCGATCGCCGTCGCGGGTCAGGCGCCGACGGTGGTGCTGGTCGATGACGCAGCCGCCGTAGTGCGGCCGGCGATCCTGTGGCTGGACACGCGCGCGCACGCGGAGGCGCGCGAGCTGGGCACCGAGGCGTATTACCTGGGCCCGAAGCTGCGGTGGCTGGCGCGTCACGAGCCGAAGGCGCTCGAGCGTACGAAGTGGATGCTGCAATCGCATTCGTTCGTCGCGCAGCGGCTGACGGGCGAGGTCGCGGTCGATCCGTCGACGGCGGCGCTGGCGTTGCCGCTGTTCGATCTCGGCAAGCTGGGATGGGTGCATGATGCATTTGAATGCGTGCATGATGCATCGACAGGGGCGGGCCTGACTCTCGCGCAGATGCCGCCGCTTCGGCGCGCGCACGAAGTTCTCGGGGTCGTGACAGCCGAGGCAGCGAGCGTCACGGGCCTGCGCGCGGGCACGCCGGTGGCGGTGGGCGGCGGCGACTTCGCGGCGGCGACGCTGGGCGCGGGCGTGCTCGTGGAGGGCGAAGCGTGCTTGATGCTCGGCACGGCGGGCAACCTGCTCGTGCCGCGGAAGACGCCGGGCACGGATGCGCGGCTGATCAACGCGCATCACGTGGGCACGGAGTCGTGGCTGTCGCTCGGCGGAACGTTGTCGGGCGGCGCGCAGGAGTGGCTTCGACATGCGCTGGCGCGCGGCGCGCTCGTGGACGACGACACGTCGGTGCGCGGCGCGTTGCCGAGCTTCGAGGTCCTCGACGGCGAAGCTTCGCGCGTGTCAGCGGGAAGCGACGGGCTGCTTTTTCTGCCGTACCTCCAGGGCGAGCGCACGCCGATCTGGGACGTGTCGGCGAGAGGCGCGTACGTGGGGCTTGGATTGAACCACGGCCGCGGTCATCTCTGGCGTGCGCTGCTCGAGGGCGTCGCGCTGGGCTTCGTCGATTGCCAGGCGGTGCTGGAAGACGGCGGCGTCGTGCTGCGCGAGGTCGTGGCCGCGAACGGCGGCGGCAAGAGCGCGCTCTTTCGGCAGATCCTGTGCGACGCGCTAGGCGTGCCGCTGGCCTATGCGGCGAAGGGCGGCGGAACGGTAGCGGGCGCGGCGATCCTTGCGGGCCTG
>JAYTOQ010000993.1:0-3640 GCA_043747665.1 Polyangiaceae bacterium
CAGGCCCCGGACCTCGTCATCGCCGATACGAAGCTGCCCAAGATGGACGGCTACGCCTTCGTCCGCCGCCTGCGCGAGCGCAGCGAATGGTCGACCATCCCGGTGATCTTCCTCGCGACGCAGCGCTCGGTCGAGGACAAGATCCGCGGGCTCGAGCTCGGCGTGGAGGAGTACCTCACGAAGCCCATCTTCGTGCGCGAGCTCCTCGCGCGCGTGAACGTGGTGCTCGCGCGGAGCACGCAGGAGAGCCTCTCGGATCAGCGCGCATCGGGAAACCTGAAGACGCGGTTCGCCGGGTCGATCCAGGACATGACCGTCGTCGATCTCCTGCAGACCTTCGAGATCTCGCGGAAGAGCGGCACCATCACCTTCAAGAGCGGCAGCCGGCTCGGCTACGTCTGGTTCAAGGACGGCCGCATGATCGATGCCGACGTCGGCACGCTGCGCGGCGAGGAGGCCGTGTATCGCATGCTCGTCTGGAACGAGGCCGACTTCGAGGTCGACTTCGGTCCCGTCGATCGCGAGGAGCTCGTCGAGCAGCCCACCTCCGTCCTCGTGATGGAGGGCATGAGGCGCGCCGACGAATGGGGCCGCCTCGTCGAGCAGCTCCCGCCGCTCTCCGAGACCTTCGAGGTCGATCACGAGAAGCTTATCGAGCGCCTGAGCGAGATCCCCGACGAGCTCAACGGCATCCTCCGTCTGCTCGACGGGAGACGCACGCTGATGGAGGTCGTGGACGAGTCGCCGTTCGAGGATCTCTCGACGATGACCACGCTGTCGAAGCTCTATTTCGAGGGCCTTCTCGTGCCGTCGGCCGCGATCCAGCCGCGCGCGAAGCTCCCGAGCGTGGAGCCAGCGCCGACGTCGGCCAACGCGCCTCCGACGCTCGTGCAGCCGTTCGTGACAGTGCCGAGCGCGCATCCGGCAGGGGTCGTCGTCGATCCCACCGCAACGCCGCCGCCCTCGCTCGAGCCGACACCGATGACCGCGGAGCCGCCGCCGCAGGCGACGAAGGTGAAAGCGACGCGTCCTCTGGCGATGCCGGCCGGCGCTCGGACCGGCAACTCGTCGGTGCCGCCGCGCTCGTCCGGTCGAGGCCGCACGCCGTACACACCGGCGGCGATCCGCGGTCCCGCCGGCGAGGTGCGAACGCTACAGCTGCCGGTCATCGCGCCGATCGCGGACCCTGCGGCTCCGCGTGACACGCAGAAGATGAGCATCGTCGAGCTCCCGCGGCCGGACAGCCGGCCGGCGTCGAGCCGCGCGGTGGTCGTCGACGGTAACAAGACGCAGCCGATGGCGGCGATGACCATGGGCGGGGAGCGCGAGAGCACGCTCGTGCACGGCGACTCGGTCGTCGTCGTCGGAGCCGGCAGCGCGCTGGGCGTGACCGCTCCGACCGCTCCGACCGCTCCGACCGAAGCGGCGACGGAGCTCGTCGATCCGGCGGACGTGGAGGAGGCGACGTCGATCCCGCCGCCGGGCGCCGATACCGCCTCTGCCCGCGCTTCGGCGCGCTCGCCCATGTCCCGGGTGGCGAGCAGCACCAAGGAGATCGTCTTCGCGAAGGCGGCCGCCGAGGTCGACTGGGAAGGTCGACGCGCGCCGGTCGAGCAGCCGCGCCACGCGGCCGTCGACGAAGCCGACGAGGCAGGCGACGAGGCAGGCGCCGACGAGGCAGGCGACGAAGCAGGCGCCGACGACGAGGGCAACGACGACCAGAGAAATCAAGGCGAGCACGACGCCGCCGGGGAGGACCAACACGCGGACGACGATGACGCGTTCCTGCACTCGGAGCAGCCCGCGCGCGTCGGACCGGAGTGGCTCGAGAACGAGGTCGACGACGAGCGCCCGCCGCCGCGAAGGATGAGCGGCAAGGCGGTCGCGCTCGCGCTGATGGCGGTGACGGCGGCGTTCGCGCTCCTCGCTTTGTATGCACGTCACACGTATCGCGGCGACCACGACACGCAGGAAGGGCTCGGGCTCCCGCTGCGCGATGCTGCGGCCACGAGCGCGTCCATCGTCACACCCACGACCTCGGTGACGTCCGACACCCCGGCGCCCACCAGCACCACGACCGTCGCCGCGAACACCACCGGGACAGTCGCGCCCGCGCCAACGCCGCCGACGCCGCCGACGCCGCCGCCGCCAACGATGGCCGTGGTTCCGACTCCGACCGCGCCGTCGACCGCAGTGACGGCGACGGGTCCGGCGAGCCATCCGCCGGCGGGCACGAAGCCCAGCGGCGTCGTGACAGACACGCCGCCGGCGACGGCCACCGCGCCGGCGCGCGTCGAAGCTCCCGACGCTTCGGCCGGCGCAGGTGCTGCCGCCGACGCCTTCACGCAGCAAGCGCAGAAGGCGCTCGACAACGAGAAGGACCCGCGGTCGGCGAGCCGCGCTGCGGAGCTGGCGTGGAAGGCGACGAAGCGCGACCCGTCGAACGCGGAGGCGTGGCTGACCTTGGGCGCCGCGTACCAGTCGCTCGGCAACAAGGCGCAGGCGCAGAACGCCTATCGCTCGTGCGCGAAGCAGGCCTCCGGGCCGCGCGTCGCCGAATGCCGCGCGCTCGCCGGCCTTCCGCCCGAGTAGCGGTCGGTCAGCGGCTCGGCCCGCGCGCCTCAGCGCTCGGCGCGCACGCGAGGATCGAGCGCGGTGTAGAGCGCGTCGACCGCCATCGTCGAGACGACCACGGCTACCGACGTGACGAGGACGCAGCCCATGATCACCGGTCCGTCGCGGTCGAGCATCGCGGTCACCGCGAGCGAGCCGATCCCCGGCCAGCGGAAGATGGTCTCGGTGACGATCGCGCCGCCGACCAGCGTGCCCACGTCGACCCCGATGATGGTGACCACCGGCATCAGCGCATTACGGAGCGCATGGCGCACCACCACCGCGGAGCGCGAGAGGCCCTTGGCGCGCGCGGTGCGGACGTAGTCCTGCCCGAGCTGGCCGATCATCTCGTCGCGCACGAGCCTCGTGTAGTACGCCGCGCCGAACACGCCGAGCGTGAGCGCGGGCAGGATCACGCTGCGCGCGTGATCGAGCGCGGTGTCGCCCCAGCCGTCGAGCGGCAAGAGCCCGAGGCGATGCGCGAAGAGCCACTGGAACGACAGCCCGATGACGAACGTCGGGGCGCTGGTGCCCAGCAGGCTGCCCGACACCGCCAGGTGATCCACGGCGGTCTTCTTGCGCGACGCGGCGATCACGCCTGCCGTCACGCCCAGCAGCACCTGCAAGAACGCCGCCGCGAGCGCGAGAAAGACGGTCCGCGGGAGACGCTCGGCGAGGATGGTCACCACCGGCCGTCGCTGCTGCGCGCTCTTGCCGAGGTCGAGATGCAGCGGACCTACCAACGCCGCGCAGGTCGCGTGGTCCTTTGCCGGCTCCGCGGCGCGCGCGACGTGAAGCAGGCGCCCCATGAAGCGTGCATATTGCACATAGATCGACTGGTCGAGGCCGAGCTCCTTGCGGATGCGCGCGATGTCCTGCGGCCGAGCCTGCGGACCCGCCACCATCCGCGCCGGATCGGAGGGCAGCGCGTGGCTCACCACGAACGCGAGCGTCACGGTGGCCCAGATCACCAAGACCGCCCAGACGAGGCGTCGTGCGATGCGCGCCATCATGGCGGAGCGCTCCT
>JAYTOQ010000994.1:0-10239 GCA_043747665.1 Polyangiaceae bacterium
GGATGACCTCGACGGGTTGACGAGCAAGAAGCTCCTCGCTCGTGTCCAGCGCGGCGAGATCGTGCTCCTCGATGTACGCCCCACCGAGGAATATGCGGCAGCTCATATCCACGGCGCCGTATCCATCCCGCACGACGAGCTCGAGCGGCGGATCGGCGAGCTTTCGAAGCACCGCCGCGTCGTCGCTTACTGCCGCGGGCCTTACTGCGTCTTCGCGGCGGATGCCGTCAAGCTCCTACGTCGGCGTGGCTTCGACGCCACGCGCATCGAGGACGGCGTCGTCGAGTGGCGCGCGCGCGGGTTGCCGGTCGTTGCCGCACGCCCAGAGGGGCGCGCATGACGGTACGAACGAATGCGCCGTCCATCACGCTCGGCCTGCGAGAGAACCTCGGGCAGTTCTCGCTGCTCGTCCTCGTCAACGCGTTCGTCGGCGCGATGGTCGGTATGGAGCGCAGCATTCTACCGGCCCTTGCCGACCACGAATTCCATCTCGCGGCGCGCACGGCGATCCTCTCGTTCATCGTCGTCTTCGGAATCACGAAGGCGGCGACGAACTACCTTGCCGGCCGGCTGTCGGATGTCTACGGCCGGAAGGCCGTGCTCGTCGCTGGATGGCTCGTTGCTTGTCCGGTCCCGTTGCTCCTCATCTGGGCGCCGACCTGGCGGTGGGTGCTCGCTGCGAATGCTCTCCTCGGAGTCAGCCAGGGGCTCACGTGGTCCACGACGGTCATCATGAAGATCGATCTCGCTGGACCGAAGAACCGCGGCCTCGCGATGGGCCTGAACGAGTTCGCCGGCTACTTTGCAGTGGCCGTCTCCGCGCTGGCCACGGGCTATGTCGCGTCGAGCTACGGCCTCCGACCCGAGCCGTTCTATCTCGGCGTCGGGTACGCCGTGGCCGGGCTCGCGCTCTCCGTCGTTCTCGTACGAGAGACGCGCGGCCATGCGCGCCACGAAGCGGAGCGCCATCCGAGCGACGGCGACGGCGACGGCGGCGGTGGTGCTGCTCCGGCGCTGACGCAACGGCAGGTCTTCGCACGGACGAGCTGGGCTGACCGCAACCTGTCGTCGGTGACCCAGGCCGGGATGATCAACAACCTCAACGACGGCATGGCGTGGGGCCTTTTCCCGGTTCTCTTCGCCACGTGCGGCCTCGGCCTGCGCGAGATCGCGTGGCTGGCTGCAATCTACCCAGGAGTGTGGGGCGTGTCACAGCTCCTCACGGGCGCGCTCTCGGACCGTCTCGGGCGCAAGTGGCTCATCGTCGGGGGCATGTGGACGCAAGCCGCAGGGATCGGTGTCACCGCCGCATCGGCGCGTTTTGCCGGCTTCGCGTGCGGCGCGGTCCTCCTCGGCGTCGGCACCGCGATGGTCTACCCGACGCTCCTCGCTGCCATCGGCGACGTCGCGCATCCCTCGTGGCGAGCGTCGTCGGTCGGCGTCTACCGACTCTGGCGCGATCTCGGCTACGCGCTCGGTGCCCTCGTCGCCGGCGTCACCGCTGATCTCCTTGGCCTCACCTCCGCCGTCTGGATCGTCGCGGGGCTCACCTTCGCCTCCGGGCTTGTCGCCGCCGTGCGCATGACGGAGACCCTCCGTCGCCATCCCGAGCTCGTGGAGCACCAGCGCCATGCCCCCGTCTGAACGACCGATCTATCTCGATCACAACGCGACGACGCCGCTGCTGCCGGAGGTCGTCGACGCGATGCTCCCCTACCTGCGCGAGCAGTTCGGCAATCCGTCGAGCAGTCATCCCGGGGGGCGCCGCGCCCGCGCCGCCGTCGATGCCGCGCGCGAGCAGGTCGCCGCGCTCGTCCACGCCGAGGTCGACGAGATCTACTTCACGTCCGGCGGCACCGAGTCGAGCAACCTGGCCATCCGCGGCGTTGCGTCCGCAGCGACGCGACGGAGGCATCTCGTCACGACGGACATCGAGCATCCCGCGACGGCGAGCCCTTGCCGGCAGTTGGAACGAGACGGCTGGCGTATCGACTGGATCGGCGTCGATCAAGCGTGTCGTGTATGGCTCGACCAGCTCGAAGGCCGCCTCTCCGACGACACCGCACTCGTCACGGTCATCCACGCCAACAACGAGACCGGGACCGTCCAGCCGATCCGCGAAATCGCAGCGCTCGCTCGCCGTCGTGGTGCGCTCGTTCATACCGATGCGGCGCAGAGCGTCGGAAAGATCGCCGTCGATGTTCGGTCTCTCGACGTCGATCTCTTGACCATCGCCGGACACAAGCTCAACGCGCCGAAGGGAGTAGGCGCTCTCTACGTGCGCCGCGCGACACCCATCGAGCCCTTCGCGCGTGGCGCGGGTCACGAGCGGGGCCTGAGGCCGGGCACCGAGAACGTCGCGAGCATCGTCGGTCTCGGCGTCGCATGCGCAATCGCTTCGACGACGCTCGAGCAGCGAGCGCGGCATCTCTCGGAGCTCCGGGATCGGCTGTGGGCACTTCTCGCCGCTGGGATCGAGGGTCTGAAGAAGAACGGGCACGACACCGAGCAGCTCCCCAACACGCTCAGCGTTCGCTTCCCGCGCGTTCGGGGCACAGTGCTCCTCGACGCCGCCCCGGAGATCGCCGCTTCGACGGGCTCGGCCTGTCACGAGGGACACGAGCGCGCGTCGGACGTCATCCTCGCGACGGGTCTCTCCGCGAACGACGCTCTCGAGACCGTGCGCTTGTCGGTCGGCGTCACGACGACGATCGAGGAAGTAGAGAGCGCCGCTTCGGCTCTCGTAGGTGCCTGGTCGTCACTCACATCCGCCGGAGGCACACCGTGAAGCACAAGACGATCCTCGAACACATCGGCAACACGCCTCTCGTCACGTTGAAGCGCATCGGCAAGGGCGCGCCGGTGCCCATCCTCGTGAAGTGCGAGCACCTCAACCCGGGCGGCAGCGTCAAGGACCGCATCGCGGTCGCGATCGTGGACGACGCCGAAGCGCGCGGCGTTCTCCGGCCCGGTGACACGCTCATCGAGGCAACGGCGGGGAACACGGGCCTCGGTCTCGCGCTCGTCGCGGCGCTGCGCGGCTATCGCCTGGTCTGCGTGCTCCCCGCGAAGATGTCGGTCGACAAGCGCAACGCGCTGAAGGCGGTGGGCGCCGAGGTCATCGTCACGCCGAATGCCGCGCCGGCGCATCCCGACAACTTCCAGAACGTCGCTCGCCGTCTTGCGTCCGAGCACGGGTGGTTCTTGACGGACCAGTTCTGCAATCCCGCGAACGTCACGGTCCACGAGCGCGAGACCGGCCCCGAGCTCCTCGCGCAGACCAATGGCGAGATCGGCGCGTTCGTCGCCGGCGTCGGCACCGGAGGCACCATCACCGGAGTCGGCCGCGCCTTGAAGGCGACGAAGCCCGACGTCCTGATCGTGCTCGCGGATCCGGTCGGCTCGGGCCTCGGGCACTGGGTGAAGACGGGCGTCATCGGGCCTGACGCCTCGTACAAGATCGAAGGGATCGGCTCGAGCAAGCCGCCGGACATCCTCGATCGCTCGGTCATCGATCACGTCGAGTCGGTCAGCGACGCGGAGAGCTTCGCGATGGCCCGACGGCTCATCCGCGAGGAAGGGCTCTTCGTCGGCGGCTCGGCGGGCACCGCGGTCGTCGCCGCCGAGCGGGTCGCGCGGTCGGGCCGCGTCACGGGTCCCATCATCGCGCTGCTCCCCGATTCCTGGGATCGCTACGTCTCGTGCGAGTGGATGCTCGACGGCGGAGACTGACCGCGAGCCGCCTGGACTAGTATCGCGCGTCCCCGGGCTTTCCCCCGCGCGGCCAGTCGCTCGACTTACCAGCGAAGTCGGGGCGCGCCTGCTCCGTGAAGTACGCCGCGATGTCGTAGCTCTCCCAGGTGGTCGGCTTCTCGGGCTGCCCGAGTGGCATGTTCTGATGGACGAACGCTGCTGCCGTGTCGAGGCGCGCCATGCCGGCGCCGATGTTGAACGAGCGCGGGCCCCACAAAGGCGGCACCGCGTACGAGCCGTCCTGGTTTCGTCGTCCGCTTCCGTTCAGGCCGTGGCACGTTGCGCATCGCGCTCCGTACGACTGCTTTCCCGAGGCGGAGTCCACGTTCGGCGGACGCTCGAGGCGCGCGAACCCTCGACCCACCACCTCGGCGCCCTTCGGGATGCCCGCGGAGAGCCACGTCATGTAGGCGACGAGAGCCCTCATCTCCGAACCGGAACGCGGAAGAGTCGAACCGTTCAGGCTTCGCTCGAAGCACTCGTCGATCCGCTCTTCGATCGTGATGGCACGCGCCGCACGCGAGCGGTACTCGGGGTAGATCGACGTCACGCCGACCCAGGGTCCCGCGCCCGTCGTCGTGCCTGCCGCGAGGTGACAGCTCGAGCAATGCAGATCGCTTCCCACGTGCTTCGGGAGAAGCTCGAAGGTGTGCGTCGCGAGCTCTCGACCCATGCGTATCATGTCGCCCTCGGCGCCCGGCGGGATGCCGTCGTCACCCGGCGCGGCGAAGGCCACTCGCGCACGCACGACGGGAGGCGGCACAGTCCCGCCATCGACGGCTGCCGCTCGGCGGTCGCAGCCTCCGAGGAGGACCGCAAAGGCGGCGACCAGTCGGTACCCCCCGAGCAAGCTCGCTGAACCTCGAAGAGACATTCGACGCTCTGGAATTGCACGCAGAGTGCCAGCAAACGGTGAGTGCTCTCCCACCCGCCCGACCGGGAGATGCGAGCGCCACAACGCACGGCCAGCGTTACACGATGTTTCAACGTTGCAACGTTCGGCATTTCGGCGAGCAGGGCGTGAGCCAACGATGCGCCCATGGCGGGTGCGGCAGGCGTGGCACGCTTGGTGCTGATGTGGCGCGCCATGGAAGCCATACGTCTCGCCAGGAAGGCCCCGCTCGCCGGGGTTGCCGCGCTCCTCCTTCTGAGCGACTGCGCGCCGTCGCCTTCGCGTGCGGTATCTCCCACGACGTCGAGCGCAGATGGCGAGCACCACGCGACGATCATGTTCTTCGCCGACGCCCACGCCGACCTGCTCACGCACCCGGAGCAGTTTCCGCGTCCCGACGGCACCGTCGAGCTCGCGCAGGCTGGCGGCTACGCGCGGCTCGCGCACGTCGCGCGCGCCATCCGGAAAGAGAGCCCCGGCGCCCTGCTCGTCGACGGCGGTGACACGTTCCAGGGCTCCGCCGCGGCCAGCTGGTCGCACGGCGAATCGGTGGTGGCACCGCAGCGTGCCCTCGGCGTCGACCTCGCCGTTCCCGGCAACTGGGAGGTCGTCTACGGGCCGCCCCAGATGGTCTCGCTCGCCAAGGCGACGGGCTACCCATGGCTCGCCACCAACGTCGTCGACAAGGCCACAGGCAAGCTGGTGTTTCCGCCGACGCTGGAGCGTGAGGTATCAGGCGTCCGCATCGGCTTCGTCGGATTCACCGATCCCGATGTCCCGACGCGCCAATCCCCCGCCTACAGCAAGGGCCTCCAGTTCCTCGGCGCCGAGTCGATCGCACCCTACGTCCAGGCGCTCCGATCGCGCGTCGACGTCGTCGTGCTGCTCACGCACATCGGCCTCGCGCGGTCGGTCTCGCTTGCCGAGACCATCCCCGGCATCGACGTGGTCCTCTCCGCGGACACCCACGAGCGGGTCCGCGAGCCGATCGTCCGCAAGAACACCATCATCGTCGAGCCGGGAGCGTTTGCATCCTTCCTGGGTCAGCTCGACGTGCGCGTGACCCGCGGCCAGCGCCCCAAGCTCACATGGAAGCTCCTCGAGCTCCGCGCCGATCGCTATCCCGAGGACGCGGACGTCGCCGCGATCGTCGACACGAGCCTCGCGCCCTATCGAGCGAAGGCAAGCCAGGTGATCGGGCACGCGGCCACCTCCCTCGAACGCTACGGCGTCCTCGAGAACACCGTCGACTCCGTGATGGTGCGCGCGCTGAAGGAGCGCACCGGCGCGGACATCGCCCTCTCCAACGGCTTCCGCTTCGGTCACCCCGTCGCCGCCGGCCCCATCACCGAGGCTGATCTCTTTCGGCTCTATCCGGTCAACGGCCCCGTGAAGCTCGGAAAGGTCAGCGGCGCGCAGCTTCAGGCGTTCTGGGAGTCGGAGATCGAGCACGTCTTCACGCGCGACCCGAACGCGCTCTTCGGCGGGTGGCTCCCGCGCGTCGCCGGCATGAAGGTGGTGTTTCGCGCCGACGCTGCGCTCGGCCACCACGTCGTCTCGCTCGACGTGAACGGCAAGCCCCTAGACCCGGCCGCGACCTACACGCTCGCCTCGTGCGAGCGCGAGGGCGACGCGCCCGACACGATGTGCCGGGTGAAACACGTCGCCGACGCCAAGGCAATGACCCTCGACGTCCACACCATGCTCCGAGACTGGCTCGGCGCCCACGACCCGGTCTCGGCACCGACGCTCGGCAACGTCGTCGCCACCGACCTTCCGCCCCACGTCTTCTCGCAGTGGGAGCGACGCTGATGTGAGCTTTCGCCGAGGCAGCCTCGTCGATCACGTCGGAGGTCGTCGTCGCGCGAGCAAGCCCCCCTCGCGCATGCGACGCCATAGCGTGACGCGGCTGATCCCGAGGGCGGCCGCAGCACGCTCGCGGTTGCCGTCCGCCCGGCGGAGCGCAGCGCGCAGGCGCTCGAGGTCGTCACTCGCTTCGCTGGGCTCGTCACCGGCCTCGTCATGCGCAACGGGCGCAGAGGCGACCGAGGGGGAGAGCAGCTCCGGCGGTAAATCGGCAGGCAGGAGCAGCGGGCCGTCGCCCATAGCGTAGGCGTACGCGAGGACGTTGCGGAGCTCGCGCACGTTGCCCGGCCATGCGTGGCGCGCGAGGATCGCGAGCGCAGCCGGAGCAATGCGCTCGATCTTCCGGCGCCGCCCGGGGTTCATGTCGAGCACGAGCTTGTCGCAGAGGAGGCCGAGATCGTCCGGACGTTCGCGGAGCGGCGGAAGAAAGATGGGGATGACGCGGAGCCGGTAGAGGAGATCGGCGCGGAACCTCCCCGCTTCGACCTCCTTGCGGAGCGCGCGATGCGTGGCGGAGACCACGCGCACGTCCACGGGCAACGGGTCGCGGCCGCCGATCGGGATCACCGTGTGCGTCTCGAGCACGCGAAGGAGCTTCGCCTGGACGTCCAGCGGCAGCTCCGCCACCTCGTCGAGAAAGAGCGTTCCCTTGTGCGCGAGCTGGATGTGGCCTGGCGTATCTCGGTGGGCGCCCGTGAACGATCCTCGGACGTGCCCGAAGAGCTCGCTCTCGAGGAGGTTCGACGGCAGCGCCGCGCAGTTGATGACGCGAAGAGGCCCTTTTCGACGCGCCGAAAGCGCGTGGATGGCGCCGGCGACGAGCTCCTTACCGGCCCCGGTCTCGCCGCGGATGAGCACGGTATCGTCATCGGCTGCCACGCGCTCGATGACGCGGAAGACCTCCTTCATGCGGGCGTCCTGCGTCCACATTCCATGAAAGAGGACCGGGCCGTCGGTAGCGCTGGCGGCTGCCGCTTCGAGCAGGAGCACGAACGCACGCGGAGCCTCCGGCGGGTGCGGGATCGCGCGGACGTCGAGGAGCCGCCCGGGCGGGCCTCCGGGCATGGGGATGACGGCGCGCACCGGCTGCCCGGCGTCGAGCGCGTCGAGCGCGTCGGCGAGGGGGCGCTTGGTTCGACCGGCGCAGAGCAGATCCGTCACGAGGATGCCGCGCGGGATCTTCGTTCGCAGCAGCTTCGCGGCCTCGGGCGTCGCGAGCTGGACGCGCCGGCGCGCATCGAGCACGAGCGCGGCGCCGACCAGGCTCTCGAGGGCGCTCGCGAGCACGGCGTCATCTTGTTTCACGCCTTGTTTCTAGCAGAAGCGCCAGATGAAACGTGCTTCGTGAAGCGTCGCCTCGCGGTGATCTCGAGCGCGGACTGTCCGGCCTGCGCGTGCCGCGCGTAGAGCCTGGTCGACGGCACGCCGCCGCACCGTAAGCAGGCCTGCGATCTAAGATCGCTCAGACGCCAGGCGCGCAGGCGCCCGGGCACGCGAATGGCAGGCAGCGATCGGACCTCGTCCCTGCATCGATCCGGGCGGCATCACCAGCCGCTGAAATCAATAATCAAATTGGAGCAAGCCATGAACTTCGACGTCCCCTACGCCATCACCTGTCGCATTCCAAAGAGCACCATCTCCGGCGTGCGCGAGCGCGTGACCGAGGCGCTCAAGGCCGAGGGCTTCGGGGTCCTCACGGAGATTGACGTGCAAGCGACCCTTGAAAAGAAGCTCGGCGTGAAGACCGAGCCCTACCTCATCCTGGGCGCCTGCAACCCCAAGCTCGCGCACGAAGCGCTCCAGAGAGAGCCGGCCATCGGGCTGCTTCTTCCCTGCAACGTCGTGGTCGCGCAAGACGGCACCGACGTCGTGGTGTCGGCCGCCTCGCCGCACGCGATGTTCGAGGTCGTCAAGAACGTCTCGGGCATTCAAGAGGTCGCCACCGCCGCCGAGGAGCGCCTGCGCCGCGCCATCGAGAGCCTCCGCGCTTGAAGACCGGGTGCGCCATTGCGCCGAAGGGCGAGAAGTCGATCGTTGGCGCTCGGCCACGCGCCGTCACAGACGTTTCAAATGAAACGATGAAACATGTTTCATCGTTCGCGGAGTCGCGTTTGCGGAGTCGAACCGGGCGGCGCCGATGTGCCGGGGACGGCGCTTTTCTGCGCGGACTGCTGGTGCGGGAGCGGTGGCACGCTCGTCGCAGGACTGCGTGGCGTGCCCATGCTCTTCCGACAGCTCTTCGACAAGGAAAGTTCGACGTACAGCTATTTGATCGCCGATGAGCTGACGAAGGAGGCAGCGCTCGTCGATCCCGTCCTCGAGCAGGTCGAGCGCGATCTCGAGCTCGTCCGCGAGCTCGGCCTCACGCTCGTCCATGTGCTCGACACGCACGTCCACGCGGATCACATCACCGCTGCAGGACGCCTCCGTGAGCTATCCGGCGCGGTCACCGTGGGCGGAGCAGGCGGTGCGCCCTGCGTCGACCGCGCCGTCCACCACGGAGACATCGTCCGCGTAGGGTCGGTCGAGCTGCACGTGCTTGCCACCCCGGGCCACACCGCGGAGAGCGTGAGCTATTTCCTCGGTGATCGCGTCCTTACCGGCGACGCGCTCCTCATCCGGGCGGCGGGCCGCACCGACTTCCAGAACGGTGATGCCGGCGAGCTCTACGACACGCTCACGCGCGTGCTCTTCCGACTGCCCGACGCGACGCTGGTGTATCCCGCGCACGACTATCGAGGGCGCACCGTCTCCACCATCGCCGAAGAGAAGCGCTTCAACACGCGCGTCGCGGGACGCACCCGTGAGGAGTTCATCGCCGTGATGAACGGCCTGCATCTTCCCGAGCCTGCCCGCCTCCACGAGGCGGTACCTGCGAACCGTGCCTGCGGGATCGTCCCGCCCCCCGTGCAGGGATGACCCGCGCACGCGTCCCCGAACGAAGGAGCATCCCATGAACGTTTCAACGCCTGAAGGTTTCCGAAACATCACGCCGGCGGAGCTCGTGGCGCTCGCACCCCAACCGCGCATCATCGACGTCCGCGAGCCCGACGAGTTCACGGGCGCGCTCGGTCACGTGCCGGGCGCCGAGCTCGTTCCGCTCGCGACCGTGCTCGCCGCCGCGCAACCGTGGAGCCGCGATCAGCGAATCGTCGTTGCCTGCCGTTCCGGCGCGCGCTCCGCGAAGGCCGCATCGTCGCTGGTAGCGCTCGGCTTCACGAACCTCATGAATCTCGACGGAGGGATGCGGGCCTACGTCGAAGCGGGCTTGCCCGTCGCGCGCTGATGATCGCCCTCGCGCTCGTACTTGCGATCCTGATCGGCGTCTCGCTCGGCCTGCTCGGCGGCGGAGGCTCCATCCTCACCGTGCCCATCCTGGTCTATGTCGTGGGGCTCCCGCCTCGCGATGGCATCGCGACGTCCCTGCTCGTGGTGGGCGTCACCAGCGCCTTCGCCATGCTGAGCCACGCGCGCGCCGGTCGCGTGGAGGCTCGAACCGGGCTTCTCTTCGGCGTCGCTTCGATGGCCGGAGCGTACGCCGGCGGGCGGCTCGCTCACCTCCTGCCGGCCAGGAGCCTCCTCCTCGCCTTCACCCTCATGATGTTCGTGACCGCGCTCGCCATGATGCGCCGCCGTCCCGACACGTCGGAGACGAGCGCGCCGCAAGCGCTCCGGGGTGCCGCGCTCGCCCGCGCCTCGGCGCTGGGCGTGGGAATCGGCCTGCTGAC